>JBEBHT010000282.1:0-5539 GCA_040081135.1 Lacibacter sp.
GCCTACATCACTGCACATGGCTTGTACGAAGCACAGATCAATGGGAAACGTGTTGGTGATGCTTATCTCACCCCCGGCTGGACGAGTTATAACAAACGTCTGCAATACCAGGCATACGATGTAACTGATTTGTTGAAGAGCGGTGCCAATGCAATTGCTGTAACATTAGGTGACGGATGGTATCGTGGAAACTTCTCCTTCGATCACAAAAGAAATGTTTACGGAAAAGATATTGCACTGCTGTTTCAACTGGAACTTGTTTATGCTGATGGAACAACTGCAACAATCGTATCTGATGCAAGCTGGAAATCTTCCACCGGTGTAATCCGTTCGAACGGTATTTATTTAGGTGAAACCATTGATGCAAGACAGGAAAAAACCGGATGGACATTGGCAGGCTATGATGATCAAAGCTGGACTGCAGTGAAGACAGCTAACTTCTCAAAGAATATATTGGTAGCAACCTATAACGAGCCCATCAAAAAACATGAAACATTTCCATCCTTAAAACTTATTACTACACCAAAAGGCGAAAAGGTAATTGACTTTGGACAGAACCTTGTGGGTTGGGTAAAACTGAAAGCCGTGGGAAAGGCAGGAGATAAAATCACTGTTTCCCATGCAGAAGTATTAGACAAAAACGGAAATTTTTATACCGATAATCTGCGCAATGCAAAAGCACAAGCTGTGTATGTACTGAAAGGAAACGGTGAGGAAGTTTTTGAACCGCATTTTACTTTCTTTGGTTTCCGTTATATAAAAGTGGAAGGTATTGCAGCAGAATTACAGCCGGAAAATTTTACAGCCATTGCTTTGTATTCTGCTATGGAACAAACCGGAAGCTTCACTTCATCTGATACACTCATCAATCAACTGCAGCATAATATTGAATGGGGATTGAGAGGAAATTTTCTGGATGTGCCAACTGATTGTCCGCAGCGTGATGAACGTATGGGCTGGACAGGTGATGCACAGGCTTTCTTCCATACGGCATCATTTTTAAGAGGCTCAAAAAACTTTTATACCAAGTGGATGAAAGATGTGGCATTGGATCAGTTAAAATCCGGAAGTGTTCCTTACGTCATTCCAAATATTTTAGGCGATAATTCAGCAGGCAGCACCGGGTGGGCTGATGTATGTACCATTATTCCATGGGAAATGTATCTGGTGTATGGTGATAAGCGCATATTGGAAAATCAATACAGCAGTATGAAGGCATGGGTGGGTTATATGCAAAGCCAGAGTGCCAATAACTTATGGAACAAAGGATTTCATTTTGGCGACTGGCTGTTTTATACCATGGCCGATGATAATGATGGTAATGCAGCCATCACCAATAAATATTTAATTGCACAATGCTTTTATGCCTACTCCACACAATTGCTCATTAATGCAGCAAAAGAGTTGGGAAAGAATGATGATGTAACCACTTACACCACCCTGCTGAAAAAAATAAAAGAAGCATTTCTGAAAGAATATACCACGCCGAATGGTGCTACCATGAGCAATACACAAACATCCTACGTGCTGGCATTGCAGTTCGATCTGTTTCCCGAAGAATTACGTCAGCAGGCAGCCGGTCGTTTGGTGAACAACATCAAACAATACGGCAATCATTTAACAACAGGATTTTTGGGCACGCCTTATCTCTGTCATGTGTTGAGTCGGTATGGTTATTCTGATGTGGCGTATACCCTGTTATTGCAAAAGACCTATCCATCCTGGTTGTATCCGGTAACAAAAGGTGCTACTACTATTTGGGAACGTTGGGATGGTATCCGCACCAATGGCGATTTCCAGGCCGTTACCATGAACTCATTTAATCATTATGCATACGGTGCAATCGGCGACTGGATGTATCGTGTAATGGTTGGTTTGGATACAGACAAAGATGCTGTTGGTTATAAGAAGATCCGTATTCAGCCGCATGTGGGTGGAACCTTTACACATGCATCAGCAACATATGAAACACAGTACGGCAAACTCAGCAGTGGCTGGAAAATACAGGATGGTAAATTAATACTGCATGCTTTAATTCCGGCCAATACAACGGCCACCATTTATATTCCTGCAGCTGCAGCAACCGATGTGTTGGAAAACGGGTTGCCGCTTTCTTCTGTAAAAGAGATACAGGTGGTGGGGAAGGAGAAGGAATATGTGGTTGTGAAAGTTGGTTCGGGGAAGTATGAGTTTAGTACTGTGTATAAAGCGAAGTAAAGGAAATTCGGAAAGCATTTTGTAACCGGCGACATTGCTGGTAGCATCAACTGTTGCCACGCTCGGTTCACAGTTCCTTTTTCATGGCAGCAGGTAAAACCGGTCGGCACGCCCAAGCAGGCTGACCGATTTATTCAAAACTCTAATTTCCCTCCCGTTTCAGAACTTTTAAGATACTGACGTATATTTAAGCACTGACATCAAAACCAAAAACACAACGAACTGCAACAGCTTAACAGGCTGGTAAAAAAAGAATACACATGAGCCTATATGAAAAATTACAAAAGGCAACCAGCGAAGAAGATGTAAAAGATGCATATATTAAAGCCTTAGGCCTTAAGGATTATAAAAAAAATCTTTATGACATACAAACCAAAGAAATCTGGTTTGAAGCTAAGGATGGATTCAAACACAGCACTTACGCTATGTTTACTCAGCTCATGCATTATGTGCAGCAGGCTTTAAACAAAGGCGATGAAGTTCCTCCCTTTTTATGTGTAATTGATACAAAGAAAGCCGCCATCATGAAAAGTGAGGATGTAATACCATTCCTTGCAAAGAAAACAATCAAATGGGGTAAGTCGGCCAGCAGCTATACACAGGAAGCCTTAGATGCCATCTCCGCACATATCGGTACACACTTTGTTTCGTTTAAAATAGAAACACATGAAGATGAATTTATCAGCACCATTAAAAATGCAATTAAGAATGGTGATATCATCCGAACACAAATTACACCCGATAACCTGAAACAGGTTTTTGATAAATGGGTTATAATGATTGGCAAAGAAATTAAAGGTGTTGCAGAAGAAGATTACGCTCTGTTATTTTTTGCAGATATCATGCACGACGGCACATTATCTACACATGATAATATGACAGCTGAATTACTGCATAAAAACAATACACCTGTATTCAGTTTAAACGGTCATATTTATGAACTGGGAAACAAAGAAGGCTACCGTCAGTTCTGGACCATTTATCATAAACCGCCAAAACAGGAATACAGAAATTATTTGCTTGAAAGGCGTGACAGTTTAATACCCTTAGATGAACGCAGTTTTAAGGGAGCTTTCTATACACCGCTCGCTGTAGTAGATAAAGCTTACGATAAGCTAACCGAAACCCTCGGTAAAAACTGGCAGAAAGAATACATTGTTTGGGATATGTGTTGCGGTGTTGGAAACCTCGAAGTAAAACACAGCAATCCACGCAATATTTACATGAGCACTTTAGACAGTGCCGATGTGGATGTAATGAAAGCAACCAAAACCTGTGTGGCTGCACAACGTTTTCAATACGATTACCTGAATGATGACATTACTGATGACGGTAAAATAGATTACTCACTTACAAATAAAGTACCCGAAAGTTTACGCAAAGCAATTGCAGAGGGGAAAAAGATTTTGGTATTGATAAATCCGCCTTATGCGGAATCTACTGTTGCAGATAATACTGCTGGTGGTGAGAATTCAGATAATAAAATAGGAGTTGCTAAAACTAAATTTGCGAATGCTGCAATGGATGAGTATGGCAAAGCAAGCAATGAACTTTACACACAATTTGTAGCAAGGATTGCAAAAGAAATCCCTAATGCAACATTGGCGATGTTTAGTACATTGAAATATGTAAGTGCTCCAACGCTTGATATTTTTAGAAGTAAATGGGTAGCCGTTTTTTCTGGTGGATTCGTAGTACATAGTAAAGCATTTGATGGATTAAAAGGAGAATTTCCAATTGGATTTTTAATATGGAAAACAAATCAAAAACAAATTAATAAAACTCCAATAACTGAGATATCTGTAGAAGTCTTAGACAAAAATGCAAATGCAATAGGCGAGAAGTCTTTTTACAACCTTCCCAATGCAGAACTTTTGACAAATTGGATTATCAGACCAAAAACAAATAAACAAGATGTAGTACCGCTGAAAAATGCAGTTGTTCCTGCTACAGCTACAAAAGATCTTCGAGGAACAAAATGGTCAGATGGTGCAATTGGATATATGTTGAGTGGCGGAAATGATTTACAACATGCAGGCATACAAACAGTAATTTTTTCATCAGGTTATGGAAGCGCAAGAGGTTATTATATTAATTCAGAAAATCTTTGGCAAATTGCAATTGTTTTTTCTGTAAGAAGATTAGTAAAAGCAACTTGGTTAAATGACCGTGATCAATTTCTTCAACCCACTGAATCATTAACTGATGAGTTTAAAAACGATTGCCTGATATGGATGTTATTTAACGGCAGCAATTTAACTGCCAGTGCCAACGATCTTGAATGGAATGGTAAAAAATGGAGCATCGTTAATCATTTTATTCCCTTTACTGAAGCAGAAGTAAATGCACCCGATCGTTTTGAAAGTGATTTTATGGTGCAGTATTTAGCAGGTAAAACATTTAGTGCCGAAGCACAGGCAGTATTAAATGAAGGAAAGAAATTATGGCAGGCATACTTTGCACATACTGATGTAAGAACAGTAAGAGATGAATTAAAACTCAACCGTGCCGATGTGGGTTGGTATCAAATACGCAAAGCTTTACAGGCACGCAATGCCAGTAGCGATTTTGCACCCGTAAGTTTTAAACCATTTGAAGATGCGTATAAAGCCTTAACTGAAAAGTTACAGCCAATGGTATATGAGCTGGGCTTTTTGAAACTGTAAGGTCAGGCCGCTCAAAGCGGCCAGACCGGAAAAAAACAGAATTACTTATTTTACAATAAAACAAAATACACATGAAACAACAACTGATGTTAATGCTTATAACAGCAATGCTTGTTGCTGCCTGCAAACAGGAAACCAAAAAAGAATCATTACTGCCGGAAACAGATGGAGCAAAAACTCTGCAGTCAATGCAAAAGAAAACAAAAAACGAAATAGTGGGGTTGTGGAAGCTTTATAAAGTTGTTGATGCAACAGGTTATTCCTACAATGAAGACAGAAATGAATATCTGAATATTAAAGAAAATAATACGTTTGAAGAAAGAGGATCTGTAGGTCAATGGATATTGAGCTACGGTCTTGTGGATTCAACAGAATCAAAAATGGGAACATTTCTTATTAAAGCTTTTAACCCAGCCTCTACAAATCCTGATACTTACACTTATCTTATTTCTAAAAAAGAAGAAAATGGAACAACTTATTTTATAACCTTTAATCTTGATGATCTGAAGAAGAAGTATTATATCAGGCAGCAGTAAAATCAAACAACATGAAGGCAGAATATCAAAATTGCCCCAAATGCGGAACAAGGAATTTTGCAACAGATAAAATCTGTGGTATTTGCAAAGCCAGTTTGCCTGGAAGTAACTTAAGCGGGA
>JBEBHT010000283.1:0-5539 GCA_040081135.1 Lacibacter sp.
ATTAAAAGAGTTTGGTGTGAATGCGTATCGGTGTTCACACAATCCACCCACACCTGAATTACTGGATGCATGTGACAGGCTGGGAATGTTAGTGATTGACGAAAACCGTTTGTTGGGTGTTACGTCTACACATTATGAATATTTGAAACGGCTCATGCTTCGTGACAGAAATCATCCAAGTATCATCAGCTGGAGTATTGGTAACGAAGAATGGGGAATAGAAGGGAACGAATTGGGTGCATCCATAGCTTCATCTATGCAGGCATTTGCCAAGTCTATTGACAGTACAAGATTTATTACAGCAGCAGTAAGTGGCGGATGGAGAAAAGGAATCTCCAATATAATTGATGTGATGGGTTATAATTATATCGGACAGATTAACACCGATGAACATCATGCAGAATTCCCGAATCAACCCAGCTGGGGAACAGAAGAAGGCAGCACCCGTGCAACAAGAGGTGTTTATTTTGATGATCAGCAAAAACAATTGATTGCAGCATACGATAAAAAACCATATCCCAATTTTTACAGTATAGAAGATGGATGGAAACATTATGCGGCAAGAGATTATTTAGCAGGCATGTTTATTTGGACGGGCTTTGATTACCGTGGCGAACCAACTCCTTTCGGGTTTCCTTCCACCGGTTCTTATTTCGGCATGCTGGATCAATGCGGGTTTGCAAAAGATAATATGTATTATCTTAAATCATGGTGGACAGATGAATCGACTCTGCACATCTTACCTCACTGGAATTGGAAGGGGAAAGAAGGACAGGAAATGGATGTATGGGTTTACAGTAATTGTGATGAAGTGGAATTATTTCTCAATAAAAAAAGTCTTGGAAAAAAGCGGATGCAAATAAACGGGCATCTTGAATGGAAAGTAAAATATTCAGCAGGTACATTGAATGCAATTGGATACAGGAATGGAAAAAAGCTGATGACTGAGACAGTGAAAACAACTGATCAGCCTGTAAGTATTCAGCTCAATACGCAGCAGTCAACAATTAAAGCTGATAAAGAAGATATCTCTGGTATAACAGTTGCTGTGAAGGATAAGGATAATCTGCAGGTGCCAACTGCAAATGATGAAATACAGTTTTCTGTATCAGGTCCGGGAAAAATTATTGGAGTAGGGAACGGAGATCCCACTTCTCTTGAACCGGATAAGTATATTGAAACGATTACAACGGCAAAGATCACGAACCTGAAAGAAAAGGTTGTACCTGATCTCAACAGCAGAAATGAAACGGCAGCTAATGTAAATGATGCTGACTGGAAGCCTGCTTTTGCAGATGACAGAACTGAAAAGTTTGGAGAATCAGTGAAAGCACTTGTATACAGGGGAACATTTACACTTCCTGCTAATTATAATGAAGCAACCATCACACTGTATTATAAAAATATCGGGAAGGAACAATCTCTGTTTATAAATGGAAAAGAAATTGCTGCCAATTTTAAAGAAGGCAACAAGGAAGGATACAGGTTAAGTACAGCCGAACTGCATGCAGGCAATAACAGCATCTCCATTGTGGCAACTCCTTTATTGAAAAAATTTGATTGGGAAGATGTAAACAAGGATCCGGGAATGATACAAATGGTTTTTCCACCGGCACAATGGAAACGGAAATTATTTAGCGGACTTGCACAGGTGATCGTTCAGTCAACCGGTGAGCCCGGTGAAATTATTGTAACTGCAACTGCAAACGGATTGAAGCGGGGTGAAATTAAAATACAATCAGTTCAGGCTCCAAAGCGGCCTGCAGTAAATGGAAATTAAGTAAGGATAAATAGCGAAAACAAAAGTATATGAAAAAATTAGCGGTCATAGTTTTAACATCAGTAAGTACGGTATCCCTGAATGCTCAGCAGCAAAAACTTTATCATGTTACATCACCTGATAATAAAATTGATGTAACAATCGGAGTTGGTTCTGCACTGAGCTGGTCAGTAAAACATGAAGCTGATCTTATTATTGCACCATCTATCATTTCACTTACAATAGACAATGGCGAAGTATTGGGGAAGAATGTAAAAGTGATTTCCGCAAAAACGGTTTCTGTGAATTCTTCGTTTAATACATCACTGTATAAAAAGAAATCGGTTGTTGATCAGTATAACCAGCTCACTATTTCATGCAAAGCCGATTACGGAATTATTGTAAGGGCATACAATGACGGAGTTGCTTACCGTTTTTTCACAAGGAAAAAAGGAATGATCACTGTGTTTTCTGAACAGGCTGAATTTAATTTTCATGAAGACTATGCAACGCTTATCCCTTATGTGCGTGACCTGCGTGGCAAGGAACAATACATTCAATCGTACGAAGCATTGTATACAAAACAAACTCTTTCAAAAGTTTATACAGATACCCTCGGTTTTTTGCCTGTACTGATTAATGAAGGGAAAAAGAAAGCAGTTATTTTAGAAGCAGACCTCGAAGATTACCCCGGCATGTTTGTAAGCAGTAATTCGAACAATGGATTGAAAGGTGTATTTGCTCCTTATCCAGTGGAGTTTTTCCAGGGAGGCTATAACAAACTGAATACGATGGCAAGTAAAAGAGCTGATTATATTGCTAAAGTAAATGGAAGCAGAAGTTTTCCATGGCGTGCGGTTGTTATCAGTAATAATGATGCTGCCTTACTCAATAGTGATCTGGTACAGAAATTGTCAGCCCCTTCCCGAATTGCAGATGAGAGTTGGATCAAGCCCGGTAAAGTTGCATGGGACTGGTGGAACGACTGGAATATTTCTCATGTTGATTTCAGGGCAGGGATCAATACTGAAACATATAAGTACTATATTGATTTTGCTGCTGCTAATAAATTAGAATACATCATTCTCGATGAAGGCTGGAGTGATGATATGGATCTCATGAAAGTGTCAGACAAAATGAATTTAAAAGAGATCATTGACTATGGAAAACAAAAGAATGTGGGGGTCATCTTATGGGCAGGCTGGTATGCAGTTGATCAGAAAATGGATGAAGCTTTCAATAAGTATGCAGCCATGGGTGTAAAAGGGTTCAAGATTGATTTTATGGACAGGGATGATCAGCCAATGGTTTCATCCTTATTTGCGATTGCAAAAAAAGCAGCAGAGTATAAATTGATCATCGACTATCATGGCATGTTTAAACCAACAGGTTTGCAACGAACCTATCCGAATGTGGTGAATTTTGAAGGTGTAAAAGGATTGGAAAATAATAAGTGGACTCCCAATGATGATGTGCCCGAGTATGAAGTAATGATTCCCTTCATTCGTATGGTAGCCGGACCAATGGATTATACACCTGGTGCTATGCGGAATGCAACCAAGCCTAATTTCAGGCCGTCAAATTCAATGCCCATGAGCCAGGGTACACGTTGTCATCAGTTGGCCATGTATGTAATATTTGAAGCGCCTTTGCAAATGCTGGCCGATAATCCAACAGCTTATATGAAAGAGCAGGAGTGTACAGATTTTATTGCAGGTGTACCTACTGTATTTGATGAAACAGTTGCATTGGATGGAAAGCTTGGCGAGTATGTTGCGATAGCCCGTAAAAAAGATAACAGCTGGTATGTGGGTGGAATGACAAACTGGAGTGAAAGGGATCTTACAATTGATTTTTCTTTTTTAGGTGAAGGAAATTATGAAGCAGTTGTTTTTGCCGATGGATTAAATGCCGACAGGGATGCAACAGATTATAAAAAAGTAACCAGCAGTATTACTGCCTCAACAAAAATGAAGATCCATCTTGCTCCCGGAGGTGGATTTGCTATGCGCATCACGAAAAAATAAGATATGCAACAGGTATTTTCTTTCTTATTACTGCTTTCTATTTCAACTGCTTCTTTTTCCCAAAAGAAAATGCAGTTGATTGATCCCCATGCAACAACAGAAACAAAAGCCCTGTTTTATAATTTGCATAAGCTTTCACAAAATCATATTCTGTTTGGTCATCAGCATGCAACTGAATACGGGCATGGCTGGTTTGGCGATGAAAACAGAAGTGATGTAAAATCAGTAACAGGTTCACATCCTGCCGTTATTGGTGTTGACTTCAGCGGTTTATCAGGAAGGCCGGAGAGTATGATTGAAAAAGAAAAAGCTTCTCTGCGAAAAACTATTGCAGATACTTATAACAGGGGGGGAGTTACAACTGTTTCCTGGCATTTTAATAATCCTGTCACCCCAACATCTTTCTACTGGAATGATTCAACTGTTGCTGCTGCCGTAAAAAATATTATTC
The DNA here is from genome assembly GCA_040081135.1 of Lacibacter sp. Taxonomy (GTDB): domain Bacteria; phylum Bacteroidota; class Bacteroidia; order Chitinophagales; family Chitinophagaceae; genus Lacibacter. Next base: position 4,238 of record JBEBHT010000283.1, read on the forward strand.
CAGGGGGAACACATCATGAACAATATAAAACCATTCTCAAAACAATAGCTGACCTGGCTAAATCAGTCAAAGGCAATGATGGGAAAATTGTCCCAATGATCTTTCGTCCTTATCATGAGTTTGATGGTGACTGGTTCTGGTGGGGTAAAAGTCATTGTACGGTTGATGAGTTTAAAACTCTCTGGCGTTTTACAGTTACTTACCTGCGTGATTCATTGCAGGTACATGATTTCATTTATGCATTTTCGCCTGATAATACATTTACAACGGAAGAAGAATACCTGGAACGCTATCCCGGTAATGCATATGTTGATATGGTTGGCATGGATAACTACGGCAATTTTGGCCGCTATGGAAAATACAATCTTGATTCAGGCTACCAGAAATTAAAGATCGTTTCTGATTTTGCCATCAAATCTAATAAGCTCGCTGCCTTTACCGAAACAGGTCTTGAGTCAATTCCCAATACAACATGGTGGACAGATAAACTATTGGCAACACTGCAACGCAGTAAATTAAAGTTGTGTTATGTACTGGTGTGGCGGAACGACAGCAAAAGCCCTACGCATTATTATGCTCCTTTTCCCGGGCATTTTTCAGAACAAAATTTTCTTCAATTCTATAACGATCCATATACACTGTTTGAAAAGGACCTGGAAAAAATATATAAACAGCGATGATGATTTTTATTTGATACCGGTAGCGATCGGTATTATGTGGCAAAAAAAATAAAAATGAACACATGAAAAAGATTTTATTAATTATTTTTTTAAGCTCATTTTGTTTTGCCGGTAAATCACAGCCGGTTAAAACACATGGACAATTAAAAGTAAAAGGAACACAGTTGGTTGATGAGCATGGTAACCCTGTTGCCTTACATGGAATGAGCTTTGGCTGGCATAATCTCTGGCCACGGTTTTATAATAAAGGTGCCGTGCATACATTGGTTACTGACTGGAACAGTACCGTGGTGCGTGCTTCCATGGGTATTGAACTCAACGACAGTGGTTATTTGAAAAGTCCTGCACGTTCTGTTGAGTTAATGACAAATGTTATTGACGCCTGCATCAAAGAAAATGTATATGTAATCATCGACTGGCACGATCATAATATACATCTAAAAGAAGCCAAAGAGTTTTTTGCAGTGATGTCAAAAAAATACGCAGGCAATCCTCATATTATCTATGAAGTATTTAATGAACCTGATTATGAAACGTGGGCCGAAGTAAAAGCCTATTCAGAAGAAGTGATTAAGGTGATCCGTGCCAATGATCCGGTAAATATTATTCTTGTTGGTTCACC
>JBEBHT010000569.1:0-1109 GCA_040081135.1 Lacibacter sp.
ATAAGAGACAGATTATGAGCTTGGATATTTAGAAACCGTACTGGAAGGCAAATACCGTCCGGGGCATTTCCAGGGAGTTTGCCAGGTGGTGCACAGGCTGTTGGAAATTGTTCAGCCAAATCAATTGTTCCTGGGACAAAAGGACTTTCAGCAATGCATGGTTATTAAAAAGCTGATAGAACAAACGGGGGGCTCAACTCAAGTTCAAATAGTTTCCACCCTCCGTGAAAAAGACGGACTTGCCATGAGCAGCCGGAATATGAGACTGAGTGAAACCGAAAGGGCAAATGCAACAGCTATATATCAGGCTCTTTTACAAATAAAAGAACAATTGCAACCGGGTTCTGTTTTACAATTGAAACAAAAAGCGACTGACTATTTAAAAGACAATGGATTCAGGGTTGATTATACCGAACTTGCCAAAGCAGATACGTTGGATTTAATTGGTGAATGGAACGGACAGGACAAACTTGTAGCTTTGATAGCAGCTTATCTGAATGAAGTGCGCCTGATTGATAACATGATTCTGACATAAGCAAAAATGTTTTCAAAAGAATCCCTCTAAATTTGCCGTCATGGAAATAGAAGTACTGAAATCGAAAATACACCGCATCACAATAACAGAAGCGAATCTTCATTACGTAGGAAGTCTTACTTTAGATGAAGATCTGATGGATGCCGCCAACATGATTGAATATGAAAAGATACAGGTGGTGAATGTAAATAATGGTAACCGGCTGGAAACTTATTTGATCAGGGGTAAACGAGGAAGTGGTGTTTGCTGCTTAAACGGGCCTGCTGCACGCAAGGGAAGTGTGGGTGATGTAGTGATTATAATTTCTTATGCTACCATGAAATTTGAGGAAGCGAAAACCTTTAAACCATGGCTGGTATTTCCGAAGGACACAAATAAACTCTGAGACTGAGTCTTATATCTTATGCTTAAAAAAAGAATTATTCTGGCCCTTCAATTTCTCTTTTTCTTTGGATTGGGTGTCTTTCTTGTGTGGTGGATGGCAAGAGGTATTGATGACAAAGGCTGGGAACAGATCAGGACATCTTTAAAGCAGGCAAACTACTGGCTTTTTATTCCCGTATTATTAATGATG
>JBEBHT010000019.1:0-22719 GCA_040081135.1 Lacibacter sp.
TTCTTTTCGGTTGGTGTCACACTGTGGCGCAAGCGTATCGCTTGTGCCTTGCAATAGGAAAACCAACTGTAGTTCATGAAGCAAAAGGGGGGAGGAATGAACTGTATGAAATCGTTCATACAAGATTTATGAAGATTGGATTGTCCTAACGACAATCTAAAAAGTATAATTTCAAGTGATTGAATTTTATGCCTTTTTTTTAAAAAAAAAACTGCATCATATATTATAAATTAGCGTGTTGCCTGCAATGGCATTTGACCATCCTGCTGCTTTGAAAAGAAATCATTTTGACTATATTTAATAAATGAATAACAAGACGATAAAAAATATAGTTCTTCTTTTAATCGGAGCAATCTTTATTTATTTCAGCAATGGGAGATATAGTTTTGCATTGGCAACTTGGCTCTTCCCTATTTTCTTTTTACAGGTTTCCAGACAAGAAAAAAGCATTTATTCTTACTTGTTTATTCCGCTACTTGTTGGTGTTACCTGTCAGTTAGCTTTTTGGAAATTTACCTATGACAACACATCAAGTATTCTTTTCTATCTTCCTTTTATACTTGGCTTGCCTATGGGACTTTTATTTTTCTTTGACAAATTACTATATTCAAAAAACAAAGGATTTGCAGCGACACTTATATTTCCACTCCTTTACACTTCGTTTGACTTTCTACTAAATCTATTCAATCCTTTTGGCACACTTGGGATTTTAGGATATTCACAGTTTGACTTTTTGGCATTTTCTCAACTTGCATCCATTACAGGTATGTGGGGTTTGACATTTATGATAACTTGGTTTGGTTCAGTTATATATTGGGTTTTGGAAAATTACTCTCTTAAAGAAAAAATTAAACAGGGCGTTATAATTTACGTTTCAATTCTAATCTCAATTCTTGTTTATGGGAGTATTAGACTAAATCTGCCTTTAGCTAACAGTACTGTAAAAATTGCAGGTATTCACACCCACGACAAAAGAATTGAAGGCGAACAAATAAATGAATATCTTGAAAAAAGAGATTCCGCAAACTTTAAAATTGTAAGTGACAGTATCATTAACCGCTTAATTCAAGAAACTATAAAACAATCAAATGCTGGAGCCAAAATTGTAGTGTGGGCTGAGATTTCATCTAAAATTCTTAAAAATGACGAAGACAGCTTAATAAATGTTTTTAAAAATTTAGCAAGGCAGCAAAAAATTTACTTACTGACAACCCCTTATATTCTAAATTCGGTAACAAGCTCAAAGCCTGAAAATAAAATACTTCTTTTTTCCCCGAATGGCGATTTGGTTTTGACACATTACAAGTATGGTGGAAATTTTATGGAAGGTACAGTTCAAGGAAATAAAATTATAAAAGCAGTTAATACCGAATATGGAAAATTTTCAGCTATAATTTGTTGGGACGGCGACTTTCCTACAATTGTAAAGCAGATTGGCAAATTACAAGCAGACATTTTATTTGTACCAGCTTCCGATTGGGAACAAATTGACCCAGCACATTCCATTGTAACAATATTTAGAGGAATTGAAAATGGCTGTTCAGCAATCAGACAAACAAGAAATGGCCTTTCAATAATGACAGACCCAAGAGGAAAAATAATTTCACAAATGGACCATTTTAAAAATACTTCTTGGGTCACAGTTGGACAAGTGCCGAATAAAAAATTGTTTGCCTTGTACCCAATTATCGGCGACTTATTTGGTTGGTTATCATTTCTTGGTTTACTTTATTTTGTATTCAAAACTTTGACTAAGAAAAAAGAGGCAGACCGATAAGAGCCACAGCAGGCAACAGGCGGTTTGGCAATATGGCGGGGCGACGAATATATGCTCAACTTTTTTCAGGACGAGTCAGGTTGACACAGGAACAGAAAATTACAACTTGCTGAAAGAAAAGCTAAAGTAGTCAGATCATGTTGACGTCCCCGCCAACGTGGAAAGTAAAATAGTTGGTTGGCGGGGACGCCAACAACAGCAACGACAGGATCAATACACATCACCCGCCCTGTACATTTTACCGGATGCAGTTACAACACAGGGAGTTGTTCTGAAATCACTTTTTACGGTGCTTCTCCAGCCGGTACTGTTTAACTGGCCATTTTCTGAAATACCTGTTGCACGTAAGTAGCCATTGTAGCTGTTAAATACATCTCTTGTTCCATAGTAGGAAAATCCATTCACAACTGTAACATCTCCTTCAAGTATAGCAACATCACCGGCTCTGCCATATTCCTGGTAATTGAATGCTCCTGTTAACGCTTCACGCACAAGCACTCCACCGCCCGATAAAAGGTGCACAAACCCATCTGTAATAACAGGTGATGAACCTGCCTGGTGCGATTTTGAACTATTCCCTCCACCGCAAGTCCATTTAATATCTCCGTTGAGGGTGTCCATGACCGTAAGTCCTTCATTATAGAAATAAACATATTTGTCGTACACGTTTACGGAAATACCATTACCCGAAGCAGAGTAAAGATGTTTTTTCCAGATCAGGTTCCCATTGGAGGCATCTAAGGACATAAAGTCCCAGTTGTTGTAATAGAACGTGTATAATTTATTGTTCACCACCTTCGGTTTCATATACACATTGTAATAAGTGGTACCCGATGTCCATTTTACGGCACCAGTTTCTGCATATAATGCATAGATAACATTGCAGTTTAAGTAAATGGTATTGTTTGCAAGGGTAAGACCCGTATAAATGCCGGTGATACTGGTGGGATATGTATTTACATCAAACTTCCATTTCTCGGCGCCGGTTACTGCATTGTATGCAATGGCAAATTTGTCGTTATTGATGAATACTACTCCGTTAGATACAACGGGGCTGAAACGTTCAATGGGTCTTCCTGTATTGGCCGACCATTTGAGTACACCTGTTGTATCAAATGCATAGAGATAGGAATCTTCGCACCCAACATACACAAGTCCGTTTGCATAACAGGGTGAAGAGGTTACCCATGCACCAACTGTTTTGGCCCATTTCATTGAGCCGTCTTTTGCATTGAAACAATAGAGTGCATTTGCACCGCCAATAAAAATCAGTTTCGCTGAATCGAGCTCTGCTGTTTTGAAGGATAATTCTTTACCATAACCTGTTCCTTTTGAGCTGGTACCAAAAGCCCGTACATAATAAGTGCTGTTGGGAGTAAGCCCTGTAAGCATTGCTGAAAAGACACCGGTTCCTTTTCCTGCAAGCAGTTTCTCACTTGCAATGGTTGGCCCGGGCAATGTGCTGTAGCAAAAGCCACGTTCGGTTACACTGTCAGCACCCTGACTGAGTATATTGCCGCCAAATAATGCAGAGCTGAACTTTACTGCAGTAATGCTGTCTGTTTCTGCTTTAGGCGTTGAGTTGTCTACAGGAGGGGTTGGGTTGTTTGGCTTGCTGCAGGCACAGGCTATAAACAGGCACAGATATAAACTGAATTGTTTCAAGTGTTTTCTTTAAGTACGTAATATTAGTGAATTTTTCATTTCTGTGTATCTGCCTGCTATAAGGCTCTGGTTCGTGAAACATGAATCAGAGCGAAGTTCCGAGACTTAATGAATGAGGATGAATGATCCCTCTGCTTTTTTTGTTACTTCATTTACAAAACGATAAATACAACGCCATGCATATAAACCGGGTGTTTGCGGAATACCATTCAATGTTCCGTTCCAGCCTTTTCCTTTTTCGGTTGTGCGGAAAACCAATTGTCCCCAACGGTTGAAAACAGAAAACTCCATTTCAGCAACAACACCTCCAAATACGGGCATCAATTCATCATTTAAACCATCACTATTGGGTGTAAATGCATTGGGTACAAACAAACCCGCTAAGCAATCTTTCGGTGTTACCCGAACAGTATCTGCACCGGTACAGCTATTAGCATCGGTTACAGTTAACCAATAGGTACCGGGTTGCGTTATTGTTATAGTTTTTGTACTGCTGTTTGTACTCCACAAATAAGACTGAAAATTCGAAGAGGGATTTAATGTAAGCTTATCGTAGGTACAAATTGTTGTATCGGCTGGCAGGAATTGTGCAGGCAGGGTATAAAAGGATTGAACAGTAACTGTATCACTTGCTTTACAGCCTTGCTGGTTTGTTACTGCTACATAATAAGTGCCTAATTGATTAATAGTAATTGACGAAGATTGATCGCCGGTACTCCATTGATAGTTTGCAAAGCCTGTTCCTGCATTCAACAGTTTTGTTTCGCCGGGGCAAATGGCATTCATGTTACCGAGATTAACCTGAGGAAGCTGATACAACCCTGTTACATGCATTGTATCCCTGCTTACACAACCATTTACAGAAGCAGCGGCCACACTGTAATTACCCGCTGCTTTAACATAGATCTGCCTGCCTGTTTTTCCATTACTCCAGCTGTAGTTTGCAAAACCTGCTCCTGCATCGAGCAGGAGACTGTCGCCCTGGCAAAACTGTGCATCAGGCCCAAGCTGTACAACCATTGCAGGATAATAAGACACATTGATGCTGTCTCTTACAATACAGGAATTCTTTTCAACTTCAACCCAGTAGAGCCCCGCTTGAGTAACGGTATAAGAAACTGCTGCTGATCCATTCTGCCATTGATAACGGGCATTACTGATTCCGGGCTGTAACAACAATGACTGCCCTGCACAGAGAACCGTATCTTTTCCAAGCTGTAGAACAGGGGGCTGTGCAAAATCAACATGAATGGTATCACTTACCGTACAATTTGCATTGGATACTTTTACCCAATATGAACCTGCAGTTGTAACTGTGATATTTTCTGTTACAGAACCTGTACTCCATACATACGTTGCATTCGATACACCTGCTTTTAACAGCAGTGAACTTCCTGCGCACAGTGTTGTATCATTCCCCAGCTTCACCTGTGCGCCCGATACATACGATACGTTGATGGTATCGCTGTATGTACAATAATTATCATTCCTGATCCGCACATAATATGTACCGGGCCCGGTAACCATATACGTACTGTTTGAAGAACCATCCTGCCATTGATAATATGCATTGCTGATGCCAGGTTGCAATACCAATGTTTCATTGTTACACAAAACCGTGTCGCCGGGTAATGCAAACCGAACACCCGGTACTTCTGTTATAACAATACTGTCTCTGAACGGACAACCATTGTTTTCATACTCAGCTTCCACCCAATACAAACCACCTGTTTTTATACTTACAGAACGTCCTGTATCGCCGGTACTCCATTTGTAACGGGCACGGGTATCGTACGACTGCAGTAAAAGCGAATCGCCACTGCAGAGATTTTGATTTGGACCAAGGTTAAAAGAAGGACGTTCCAGCACATTTACATTAATAGAATCAATCATGATGCAGCCATCACAATCACTCTGGCGCATTTCAACGTACACTTTGCCCGGGTACTGAATCATTCTTACATCATCTACCATTTCATCATACCGCTGACCATTGTTTTCACTGTACCAGAAATAAATTCCATTCACCACATTCAGTTTAATTTCAAAACCGGAGCCTGCACAAATCGTAGTATCAGCTGGATAACCATCCAACAACCGTTTACCCGGATCTTTCGCTTCAACCAACTCCTGTATTTCTTCTATCAGTTGATTATTGCTGTTATACAGTTTAGCCTTCACAGTGTACAAACCCGGTGCAGAAAAAACATGAGAAGCCTGCAGTGTTGCAGCAGTGTTTGATGCACTTGCCGCATCACCAAAATCCCATTCAACTTTTGTGATTGTATCGTTGGTAACAGAGAACGTTATAGGATTGGGATAGCACCTCCCTTTATAAATGATATTGTTTTTAACGGCTTTCTCCATCAGGTAATGCGAAAAATCGGGTGTGGTTTTTTGCCCCCAGTTTTGATTGGGCAAATTATAACCGGTAAATGCATATGTACTGGAGCTTCCGATTCTGTTTGGAAAACTGATGGTTGAAACATTTATTCCGTTATAAGGTAAATGCAGGCGCTTATCGGCCCCCATTTGTATGTCAACCCAAAGTACTCCCGGATTGCACCATTGAAAATTAGAACCAACTCCCATTTTATACCGGTCGAATTGAACAGAATCAGTATAACACAAATTAAATTGTGTTATACTGCCACTCGAAAATCCACAGGGTTGCAATCCGTAAACAGTAGTACCACGCAAATGATACAGCAAACGGTTGTCGGCCGAAAATTCAAGCGATTGTATTTGTGCAAAATACTCCTGGCGGTGCCTTGTTCTTACTTTGTTGCGTATCTGGCCGGTTGCGTTTTCAAAATCAAATACCTGCACCAACCCTTTGGTGAGGGCAAAAAGACCCGTTTCATCAAAGTAAGATGCACCTGCAATCATCTTTCCGTTAAAGGATGTTTTCATGTCCCAGAAAATATACTCAGAAGGATCGGCTATTGAACCTACAGAAGACTGCACTGCTGTTGCAGCCAAACCACTGTTGGTAATTTGATACGCATAAAAATCTCCTGTACCGTGACGGTGCGTTACAAGCCATGCATTGGAAACATCCTGCTGCACAAGTGTAAAGGCAGGAGAACTTGCAGTATCAACCAATTGGTTAAATTGAACTGCATCACCCTTGCCTCCGTTTAACGACATGTCAACAATTGCATAACTTAAAGTAGCGCTTGTATTGGGCTGATAAACATTATTCCTTTTGGTATAAAACACATAGTAGCGGCTGGTACCAGGTATTTGCTGAATCAGTATTTTATCAGCAGTGCTGTTAAGTGTTGCACTGGCAAGTGCAGGCATCGGTGTTAAATTACGGTCGATAATTGTAGCACCATTACAGGCAAAAAGCAAATTACCCTGCGCATCCGAAACAGAAGCTGTTCTTCTGCCGGTATTGAAAACATTCTGTGCGGGTATTGGCAACCCGAATGTTACACCGGCAGGCGTAACCTGGGTGTGGTTTTGTGCAAGAAACCAGTTAGCAGTCTCTAACTGAGCGTTAGCGCTAACTGTTATTAACAGGGACAGGAAAAGTAGCCATGTTTTCATAAGCCACTTTAAAATTAGTCATAAATCTTATTTGAATGTAAGAGCGATGCAGATTTCTTTCTGTAAACCGGTATAGCTGTAATGCTGGAATAACCGGGTGAGTGCGCCCTTCGTATAAATCTGTGTAACCTTACTGCTGGCAGGCAGGTTCGTGGCCGCCAAAACAAATCCTTATTGCTTAATAATCAACAAAGGCGTGAAAAGTCAGTAAAATAAAAAAGGGCCAGGATAAAAATCCAGCCCCGTCTTAAAATCCAATATCCTATAAAAACCAATACGAAGATAGATGCATGATACCTGTTAAACCTTATACTATATTGCTATTCATTTATATAATTCCTGCATTTTATTTATTGTAATTCGTTTGTTCGTGTTAGGAATGCAGTTCACCTCTGCTGTATTTGAAATGTTCCGCTTCATGTCCACCGAAACAAATCTTTAGTCATCAACAACCAGCAAAAGCGGAGATTTAAATCATCTGAAATAAGTAACGGCTATGCATCAGGTCAAAGACCTGTGCAAAAAAGAGATACAGTTGAGAATAAAAAATATAAAGATGGTTGCCGGTTTTAAAGGCTATCTTGTTAAAAACATAATATGATTAAAAAAGGGTTGATTTTACTGCTCATTTGTTTTAGCTGTATGGTGAATACATATGCACAAAAAACAATTCAATATCTCAGAGGCGAATTTAACAGCAATGGCGCATTTGACCAATGGACTGCATGGCAATCAGGTACATTTAAGAATGGGGTAAAAATTGAATTCCGGGCAATGCTGTCTGCATCAAAAAAGGGTTGTAAAATAACTGTTGAAACAAAGAATGTTACCAGTGAAAAAATAAAGCTGATGGTTATTTTTGGCTACAGTATTCAAAATGTTTCTACACAAATGACCGGCTTTGAAAAAATATCAGTTAAACCCGGTGAAGCAGAAACCACTACTTATGTTGCCGGTTATTGCGGAAGCAAGGGGAATGATTACAAAACCTGTTACAGTTGCGACCATGAGTATAAGCTTACGTTACAATAAGCTTCCCCAATAGTGCATGTATGACAGCTATGTTGAGCTGTTGTATAATTGTTTATGCTATGAATGTTGTTCATCTTTAAAATTTTACGGCTATCCTTCTTTGTCGTAAATAACCCTGCAGAATGTCCTGTACAGGAACGGACAGATCATACAAAAAAGATAGTTTTGTAAGAGCTAAAACAATCATCATGACAACGCAACAGGTAGCTGACAGATTAGTACAACTGTGCCGTGAAGGCAAAATTGAAGAAGCAAAACTTGAATTGTTTACAGACGATACATTAAGCATTGAACCGCAGGAAGGTCTGTTACCAAAACAGGTGAAAGGGTTAAAAGCCATACAACAAAAAGCAGAACTGTTTATTGCGCATGTTGATCATTTCTTCGGCGATACAATCACTGATCCCTATGTGGCAGGAGAATATTTTTCCGTAGGCTGGACAAGCGATTTACAAATGAAAGGAAAGGAGCGGCAAACCAATTATGAAATATGCCTGTATAAAGTGAAAGAAGGTAAAATAATTTCAGAAGAGTTTTTTTATTAATAACCGCTAACGTCTTTAGTGTAAATTGGTGCAGTTGGTGGCCCGCAAAATAAATCTTTGTTACTCAGCGCTTAGCCAAGGCGAAACAAAAAAGCACAGGCTGTTTGCCTGTGCTTTTTTGTTAATGTTTGATTATTTATCTGCAACGCCAGCAGACTGTACCTTTTCTAAAACTTTTCGGGCATGAAATCTCTACACAGTTCAACGCTTTCTTTTTCTTGGCGTTTGTTAGTGGAACAATCAGTGTACTACCTCCGTTGTATGTAGCTGTAAGTACTCCGGCTGCATTGTACACAAAATAAGTTTCGCCGGCAGGAACAACCATGTTGGCTGAGATATTCACAGTAGATTCTTTTGCAGGAACTAATAGCTTTTCTTTCCTGACTGTTTGTGCGGAAAGGGATGTAAATAAAAATCCAATCACCATAGCAATGACGGCAGAGGCTACTCTTTTTTTCATGTTGTTTGTTTTTGTTTAATGTTGATCACCATTTATCAGCGGTGGGATAAAAAAAGAAACAAACTGCTTTCACTTTACATTTTAATTGTAACAGTACCGGCTGTATGTTCTTCTTCTTAACAACCTAAAGATAAAACTGTCATTTCTCTGTGTAATCCTCTAAAAAGGGGATTTCTATCGGCCGAAACTATGCTGATTAGCGACCAACGGAGGCTAGCTGCAAACAAAGGAGTAGTTGTACAAAACTGATACTTTTGCAGGGTGAAAGAATTACTGCATAACCCTGTTTATCATGCATTGCTTAGTGGCGATCAGCATTTCAGCCTTGGTACTGATCAGGTGAAATATTTTGATGAACAGGTTTCGCCCTTTGCCGGCTTTGCACATGAGTATACAAAAGGTTTTTCCGATTTGTATGATCTGCTTCCCGCAAGACGAAAAATTTTATATGCCATTCCTTCTTTTATTACAGAACCTGCAGGCTGGGAATTACAGCATGAAATAAAAGGATTGCAGTTTGTATATGGAGGCAGTAAGGAAATTAACACTGAATTCTCCAACATAATACCATTGACGGAAAAATATGTGGAGGAGATGATGCAATTGGTAAAACTTACAAAGCCCGGCCCTTTCGGAACAAGAACAATTGAGTTTGGTTCTTACTTCGGTATTATTGAAAAGGAAAAACTAGTCGCCATGACGGGGCAGCGCCTTCATGTTGGAAATTGTACAGAGATCAGTGCTGTATGTACACACCCTGATCATTTGGGTAAAGGCTATGCTTCCGTTTTGTTACAACATCAGCTGCAACTTATTCTGCAAAAGGAGCAGCAACCTTTTTTGCATGTAAGAGATGATAACGAACGGGCCATTGCACTTTATCTGCGGCTCGGATTCAGTATTTCAAGGCCAATGAACTTTTACTTCATGAAAAGACAATAAGCATTTCATTCCCTCCAATCAATAACAAAATAATCAGCTTGTGTATTTCAACAGTTTCATTCCTGTTGATGTAAATACTTTGCCGGGACCTGCTGTGTAGTCAACTTTTACTTTCACTGTTCCATCTGTTGTAAATTCAAACCTTGATTTCACAATACCAAGTCCGCCTTCAAAACTGTTATTGCCAACATAATCCATTGCTTCCATGATCTGCCCGTTCATTTTTGCAAACAACTGATCGCCCTGTTTGTAAAACTCAACCATACTCTTGTCATCCATCTGATACAATCCTGTTATTTTTTTAAACGCTGTTGCTTCCAGTAAATATTCATCCCTCAAAACAACATCAAACTTTACAACTATTTCGTTGTTCTTGTTGGTGGAAGATTCCAGAATACGATTGAGTGATTTAGGATCGCCTGCACTCTGGTCTTTGGGAATATTTGCATCGCCTTTAAAATATACCTGTGTTACCAGATCCTGTTTTGTATTGCCTGAGATACGCATGTGAATATGAGCAGGTCTTACTTCTGTTTCACTTACACCATAGGGCACAGGCAAAATAGTTTTGAAATGATACCTTCCATCCTTGCCTGTTTTGTAAGAAGCACGGTACACATACTCATCTGATGTATTATCGTAACTGCCGTTTTCATTGCAATGCCATATTTCGACCAGTGAATTGCTGAGTGCTGTTTTACCATCTTTGGCAAAAACGGTTCCGCTGAAATGAAGTGTTTGACCTTTGGTTCCTTTCTGAATAAGATCTGTGCGGAAAGGTGCACCGGGACGGTAAAACGGGCCAAGTATATCAGTTGTGGTAGGGTCTTCTCCTGTAAAGGATGTTCCGTTCCATTTGATATTTCCGAAAACTCCCACACTGAGTGCAAGCAGAGATGAGTTGTAGATGAAATTTCTTCTTTTCATGTTTCTATTTTTTGATTGATTATTAAAATCAAAGGGCTTGAATTGAACAGAAGAAATCAAAGGGGGGAATTGCCGGCAACTGCTTCCAAGATATAAAAATTAAACAGAAATACTGTATTTCTTCTTGGGTGGAACTGGAAGTATAAATCTTTACTGACCAACGTTCTGCAAAGGCAGAAAAACAATTAACTTCATCGTTCTAAAATTATACTGATGAAAGCAGTCTTCCTTCTTTGCGGTTTTGTTTTGTTTCTTGGTTCGGCAATGGCGCAAAAAGCCAATGTGGTTCCATTGAAAAAAGATTCCACCAAAAAAGTACAGATTGTTGAAACTGCCTGTGGTGAATGCCAGTTTAAACTGAAGGGGAATGGCTGTCACTTAGCTGTGCGAATTAATGGAACAGCTTATTTTGTTGACGGCACCGATATAGACTCACATGGTGATGCTCATGCTGATGATGGTTTTTGCAATGCAGTACGCAAAGCAGAAGTACAGGGAACAGTTGTTAACAACCGCTTTAATGTTAACTGGTTTCAGCTCATTGAACCTAAGCCAGCAACTCCCACTAAAAAGAAAGAGTAATTACTTCAAACTTAATGTAACAGCTGATTTTGTTGGAAAAACTGGTTAATTGGCAGGCGCCAATATCAGCAATAACAGGTGGGCAAAAAAAAGGCCATCCCTGGAAAGAGTCGGCCGTTGCTAACCTATGAAAAACACCTACTGCTAATGTAGGGAAACTTTTCATAAATCAAAAATGATTTAGATGATTATTTTCTCATTCAGCAGAAACAGGGTTCCTGCAACGGACCGGGTGATCATTTCATCAGCTGTTTCCCTGTATGGGCTGTTACTTTCTGGCCATTAAAATCAGTTCGCCTTCTTCCTGTAAAATTACTACCCAGTTGAAATGATTTTGAAAAGGGGGAGGGCTGTCTTCCTGCTTATTTTCTGTTTCAGGATTCACAGATTCGTTCAGTGAAGCAACGTATTTATTACGTTCTGTTTTAGTCAGTGTAACAAGGCTTCCTTTTTCTTCATAATAAAAGTGAGTGGCAATAAAGCGTTTTACATGGGCTCTTGTTTCGCCGGGTAAATAACGCTGCAGTTTCCAAAACTCCCGGCTTCCTGCTTTTTTGATTGCTTTCTGTACATTACCTGCCCCGCAGTTATAGGCTGCCACTACCAGTAACCAATCATCAAACTGTTTATACAATTCATTTAAATATTTTGCAGCGGCGATAGTGCTTTGATGGGTATATCTTCTTTCATCGGTTTTGCCGTTTACTTTTAATCCCAGTGTTTTTGCAGTTGCAGGCATCAGTTGCCAGATGCCGGCAGCACCTGCACCGGAAGATGCATTGTTTTTTAATTTTGATTCTACAACAGCGAGATATAATAACTCGGCAGGTATACCACGTTTCACCAGTATTGTTTGAATGGTTTTGAAACGGGCACTGTTTTTTTGTTTGATTCCTTCCAGCATTTCTCCATGTTCATCTAAGTACTCAACAACAAATTGCTGAACAGCAGATTGAAGCCGCACATTTGATGCGGTTATTTTTTTAGTTGCAATGGCTTTAATAACCAGTGAATCATTCATCAAAAGCGGTAATATTATTTCGCTTTGATGTGTTGGGTTTTTTGCATGGGCGTTGCTGAGTACAAGCAGTTGCATGCTCAGCAATCCAATACCTTTCCATAGAGTTGTTTTCATTGTACGTTTTTTCGTAAAGAAATACTCACAGGAGTTGGATCTCTAAAATAGTTTTTCAGTAAAGTATTGGAGATAAAATGTGCAGTTACTGTTGCGTTATTAACTTTTGCTTTTTAGGGTACGTCAGTAATTGCATTCACATGTGTATGTGATCTTGAGGACAAAACTATGCTGCCTTTTTGCAGCATCCTAATAAACAGGGTTAGTAAAACTACCCTGACAGGGTAATGCACTGAATACCATCCCAATAACTTTTCCACAGAAATTATGTCAGGGAGATTTACGATTGAGCTGAAATGCTGTATTTCATTGTGTTAGATGCTGTGATCGTTTTATACGGCTAATATTATTTTAAGTACAGATAATAAAAGACAGTCAACAATTGTGCAGATATGCATGGAATAATTTGGAGATAACTGCCATGGAAGTGTATTTAAAATGACTTATGAGTGTACTGTTTCCCGCTATTATCCCAGTAACTGCATTTGATATAGGTTATTTGGCATGCGACAGGTGTGAGCATTTCCTGATGAGAGTCATTGGTTTTTTCTTAGTTATATGCGAAGCTTTGTATCATTAAATTCTGAGTATGTCACAACATCAAAAAACAGGAAGCTTTGCAAAAAGAAATCAGCATCAAAAACCAAAGCCAGGGTTAACTGCACAGGTGCTTCTTTATTTCGGTTTATTTCTTTTATTGTTTTCAATTCTGTATCTGCTTCTTAACCGTACAAATGCCGACTCAATCATGAGTTCATTGCTTCCATTCATTGTTGCAGGTGCTGTATTGGTTGTGGTAAGCCAGGTAATCAGATCAAACAAAGCGGCGGGTTCTATTTTGAGCAGCAGGAAAAAGAAGTAGAACTGTTTCAATAGAACGGATCCTTACTTCTGGTTGCATATCTATATTATATAACAATGAGTGCCCTCCTTAATCTCCTGTTTCCTTTATTCTTTTTGCTCTCCATAGCAATTGTTGCTTCTTCATTTGTTATGTTGATCACTTCTTTTATAAACGGGGAAAAGAAACTGCGGATACTTGCTTTGAAAATGGCCATACTTCCGGTTATCTATATTCTGTTTGCATCTGTTTATTTGTATGTATGGAAATAGGGTAGTGATTCAGGCATCAGTAAAGCAGGGCCATTCTTTTAAACCAATCTTACAATTCATTTTCTTCTTCAGTAGATTTGCGTTTATTAATTCATTTCAACAATTACGTTTTGGAACAAACCACTATTCTTTTTCAGCCTTTTCTAAGAAATGAATTGATCGTTGCAGAACCGTTACAACAAACAGATTTTGAACTGTTGTACAACGCTGCAAGTGATCCACTCATTTGGGAACAGCATCCCAATAAAAACAGGTGGCAGTTGCAGGCATTTGAAAATTATTTTGATGGTGCCATGAAATCGGGTGGAGCATTCCTGGTGAAAGATGCCAAAACAAATGAAGTGATTGGCAGTTCACGCTACAGTGATTACGATTCTGAAACAAATACCGTTTCAATCGGCTATACTTTTTTTATCCGCAGTCATTGGGGCAGGGGATATAATTATGCATTAAAGCAATTAATGCTGGATCACATTTTTCAGTATGTTGACAGGGTTCGGTTTTATATTGGGGCTGTGAATAAGCGTTCGCAGATTTCTATTGAACGTTTTGGTGCCATTAAAACAGGAGAGGAGGAAATGGCTTATTATGGGGAACCTGCCAAACTGGATTATGTATATGCCATTACAAAAGAACAGTGGGAACAGTTGAAGCAGCAGTCTCCGAATTAATAAAAGAAAGTGGCAATTGGCGGCTTTTACCAAACTGCAAAACAACAATCATTTTCTTTTTGACAGTCGTCAGCATTTATTCAAAACAACGGGATTAGTATTGACATACAGTAAAACAAGTTATATGAAGATCCTGATTGTATACGATTCACTTTATGGCAATACAGAAAAGATTGCCGGTTCCATAGCAGACGTATATACTGATCAGCAGGTAAAACTTAAGTATCTAAAATACTTTACTTTATCAGATCTGGCGGATTTGGATTTGCTGATTGCCGGCTCACCTACACATGGAGGAAGGCCATCACAGGGAATGAAAGATTTCCTAAGCGCACTTCCTGTTGGTTCATTGAAGAATATAAAGGCCGCAGCTTTTGATACAGGTATTCCTGTTGATGAAAAAAAGGGATTCGTAAGATTGGTTATCCGTTTTTTGGGATATGCATCAAAGCATATTGCAAATGCATTAAGGAAAAATGGAGCAACTGTTCTTGCTGCAGAAACTTTTTTTGTTCTTGATAAAGAAGGCCCGCTTAAAGAAGGTGAAGTTGAACGTTCAAAGCAATGGGCCGGTGATCTGTTAAAAAGGAAACAGTGATTATTGCAGTTAAGAACGCTTTAAATACCCACTTATTTATCAGTATGATTCAGACAGGGTAAATAGGCGGTTTTTTGTTTCCGGGGGTCAAGTTTTAATTTTAAACCAGGAAGATAGCTTACCAGGATGCTTTCGGAAAAGAGAAGATAAAAAATAGGCCGTCCCTGAAAAGAGTCGGCCGTTGCTAACCTATGAAAAACACCTATACGCAAATGTAAAAGAACCTGAAATTGCTCAATGTGATTTTTGTCACATTTCTGGATGATGTCAGTTAGATTGCACATCCGGTAGGGAATTAGCGTGTATAATTTCAAAATCTCATTTCAGTTGGGGAACTTAACTTTGACTGTAAACAATAACATATGTCAATAACAACCACCCAACAGGATTTAGTTATTAAGATGACCATCACTGCATGGGATGCACAGAATAAATATCTCAACAAACTGCTTGAATCTTTAACTGATGAACACCTGCAAAAGGAAATTGCGCCCGGCCGAAATACAGGCATTTACCTGCTGGGTCATTTAATTGCAGTAAGCGATGCAATGTTGCCCTTGCTTGGTTTTGGGGAACGCCTATTCCCTGCTTTGGAAAATACATTTGTTAAGAACCCCGATAAATCAGGATTTGAAATGCCACCTGTTTCTGAACTGAAAGAAAACCTGGAAGCGGTGAATGCAAGACTGTCATCTGCTTTTCAGGCATGTACTGCTGATGAATGGCTCAGCAGGCATACCGCTGTTTCTGCCGAAGATTTTGTAAAAGAACCACACCGCAACAAATTGAATGTTGTTATCAGCCGTACCAATCATATGGCGAATCATATCGGGCAGATGCTGTTGCTGAAGTAGTTTACTGATTCAATATTCTCATCCGGTATGCGTTCATGGCTGTGTTGCCTAATTTTTTGATTAACCGGTAGTTTACAATGATGCCAACAGGTGCACCTATCAGGGGTATGAGCTGGGCCATTTTTGCAAGATCAATATAGTCCCGGTATTCCTGTTGAAAATTTCTCCATTCAAACTGGTGGATATCATCGGGCAACAGTTGTTTTTTGTTTTCCCAATCAGTCATTTTGAGATATACTGTTTTGCGGTGGGCATGACTGGAAAAGGCGAGTTCAAAAATATGCAGCAGGTACACCCGTTCTTTATAATCTTCCACATCAAAGCCATATTGGTTTGCAATTTCAAAAAGCAACTTCAGCTTAATACCAAGTAAAATTGGAAAGTCTGCAAGCCCTAATAAAATGCCACCGGCTCCTGTAATGCCTCCTTCAGCTGCTGCTGTTTTTTTATAGTTGTCTATTTTCTTTAAGACAGCCGTTTCAGTTTCAACTAAACTTACAAACGGTACTGGTTTTGCGGTTGTATGTTTTGCACCAAATAAAACACCCCTTATAAGTTGTTTAATGGTTGCTGTTATTGCCACATGTATTTTTTCAGGAATCCATGAGTTGACTTTTGTCTGCATTCTTTTTGACAGATCATTAAACAGGGAAGGTCTTCGCAGCATAGTTTTTTGCCAGGCTGCCAATTCTTTACTTACACTGATATCGTATGGGTTTGGCAAAATAAATTCAGTCGGTTAAAGATAATGCAGTTCACGGCAGCAGTACTTTTTATCACCAGGGAATATTTGGCTGGGTATTTTTCAACTTTTAGCCATACAATTTGTTCATCAACTTGTATGTGTTTATTGATTTACCTTGAGGAGGCAAAAGAATCATTAAAACAAAACAACTATAAATTATCAATCATGAATGATCTTACAAATAAAGTGGCCTATATAACAGGCGGAAGCAAAGGAATAGGGTATGGTATTGCAAAAACATTACTGGAGCAGGGAATGAAAGTTGCCATCACCGGCAGAAGCCTTGCAGCAGTAAAACTTGCAGCTGAATCTTTAACATCAGATGCTTCAAAAATACTGGCACTCGAATCGGAAGTAAGTTTTCTGGCATCTGAAACAAAAGCAGTGCAGCAAACAATAACTCATTTCGGTCAGCTGGATGTATTGATTGCAAATGCAGGTGTGGGTCATTTTGCAAATATTGAAAACATAACCGAAGAGCAATGGAAAGAAACCATAGATACAAATCTTACCGGTGTATTTAACAGTGTAAAAGCAGCCATTGAACCTTTAAAGCAAACGAAAGGATATATTATTACAATCGCAAGTCTTGCGGGCACTAACTTTTTTGAATCAGCTTCTGCCTATAATGCCAGTAAATTCGGACTGGTAGGATTTACACAGGCCATCATGCTTGATTTACGTAAGTATGGAATTAAGATCAGTACTATTATGCCGGGTTCAGTAGCTACGCATTTTAATAACCATGTTCCCAGTGATGCTGATGCATGGAAAATTCAACCGGAAGATATTGGTCAGATAGTGGCGGATCTGTTACATATGAATCCACGCACATTACCGAGTAAAATTGAAGTAAGACCAAGTATGCCTGGCAAGTAAACGGATCTGCATAAAAAAACCTCCGGAGCTTCACAGCTGATCAAAAAATGATTCAGTCAGTCTAAAATTCCGGAGGTTTATTTTTTTTAGTTATTTTTTGCTGATGCGGTACATGTTACCTGAATCAGTTATAGTATAAAGCATACCATCTATATAAGCAACATCACGAACACGTTCTTTTACATCTTCCATTATGCGTTCTTCACCCACCACTTTATTGTCAACAATTACTAATCTTGCAAGGTGTGAGCTGCTTTGTCCGCTGATGAACAGATTGTTTTCCCATTCAGGAATTGCATTTCCTTTATAAAAAATCATACCACCTGGCGACAATACAGGATCCCAGTAATACACTGGTTGTTCCATTCCTTCTTTTTGCTGAATAGGAGTGCCTATGGGTTCTCCACTGTACTCAATACCATATGTGATAATGGGCCAGCCATAGTTTTTTCCCGGTTTGATGAGATTGAGCTCATCACCACCACGTGGCCCGAATTCAGCTTCCCACAAATCACCTGTTACAGGATGTATGGCCAAACTTTGTACGTTACGGTGACCATAGGTATAAATTTCAGGCATAGCACCTCTTTGATTAATAAACGGATTGCCGGGTGCAGGTTTGCCTTCTTTTGTTATTTTAAAAACCTTTCCCAATCCTGATTGCAGCAATTGAGATTGTACTCTTCCTTCAAGAACAGATCGTTCACCGCTGCTCACAAATAAATTTCCGTCTTTATCAAAAAGCAATCTTGATCCGTAATGTTGTTTACTGTTGTCTAAAGCAGGAGTTGCACGAAAGATTACTACCGGGTTGTCAACCTTCCCAGTTGCTTCATTGAGTTGTCCTTTGGCTACAGATGTGAGGTTGCCCACTCCGTATTTTTCAGAAAAAGACCAGTAGATTGTTTTGTTGTTGACGAAATCAGGATCAAGTGCAACATCAAGTAATCCGCCCTGGCTGCCATCATCTACTGCAGGTAAACCTGTAATCTTTTTTACAAGTACTCCATTGGCATCATGAATTTCCATGTATCCTGATTTCTCTGTTATAATCACCCGTCCATCAGGGAGTGGAGTAATAGCCCATGGCCTGCCTAATTTTTCAGCAATTTTTTCCACTTTGTAGGGAGTTACTGTTTTTACTCCTGCAATTCTTGTTTGTCCTTCAAAGGCAGGTTTATAAGAGCTGTTTGGTTTCTGGGTTTCAACGGGTGGGAGTTTGCTTGTATCCCCGTCTGTTGTTGTTTTTGATGAAGTGTTTTTGCTGGCACATCCTGAGGTTGATACTAATACAACGATGGCAGCTCCGTAAAGAAATTGTTTGGCGTGCATGATTGTTTCATTTGAATGAGCAGTAAAAATAAAGAAACTGGAACTCATACCGAAAGGTATTATTTGCGAATTGCGCCCCGAAAAAGAAGACTCCAGGCTTAAGTTCCATGCACAGTTTTTTTTGATGTACTGATCAATGATGTAAAAGCTTCACAATCCTGATCTCTTCATTGTCTGCATTTGCCAATAGGTTAATGATCGCCAAAGCCATTCAAATGGTCCAAAGCGGAAATACTTTAGCCAGATGACCGGAATAATTTGATGACCCATACATTCAGCACAACATCAGAGAGCAGGTATAAATGAAGTTTGTTGCTATCAGGATTAATATAAATGCACAGCCGAAGAGGCAAATGAATAAATCAATAACAGCGAAGACTGTTCGCCTTAAATAATTTAGTTTTACATGAATACACAAGGAATAAAACATGCACTATGAATAAAATCCGCTGGGGAGTTTTGAGTACGGCAAAAATTGCCCGTGAAAAAGTAATCCCTGCTATGCAGGCAGGCAATTATTGTTCTGTTGATGCAATTGCATCACGCAATCCTGAGCATGCAAAAGAAACGGCAACCTTACTTGGTATACCAAAGGCTTACGATTCGTATGAAGCTTTATTGAGCGATGCTGATATTGATGCGGTGTATATTCCACTGCCCAATCATATGCATGTAGAATGGGCCATAAAGGCATTAGAAGCAAACAAGCATGTGTTGTGTGAAAAGCCAATTGGCCTCAGTTCTGCTGAAGCATTACAATTGCAACAGGCAGCACAGCAAAGACCGCATCTGAAAATAATGGAAGCGTTCATGTACCGCTTTCATCCGCAATGGAAGAAGACAAAAAAAATGATCCAGGATGGTTCAATCGGTGAATTAAAAACCATTCAATCATTTTTTTCTTATTATAATGTGGATGTCAATAATATTCGTAATCAAAAAGAAGCGGGAGGTGGTGGCATGATGGATATTGGATGCTATTGTGTTTCACTGTCACGTTTTCTTTTTGGTGAAGAACCCTTAACCGTTTTTGCTGATGTGGAGTTTGATTCTGTTTTGCAAACAGACAGGATGGCATCGGGCATTCTGCATTTTAATAAAGGAACTGCTACCTTTTCCTGTTCAACACAATTAATGCCTTATCAACGTGTAAATATTCTTGGTACAGAGGGAAGAATTGATATAGAGATTCCATTCAATGCTCCGGTTTTGGCAGCAACCAGTATCTGGCTCAGTACAAAAAGCGGACTGGAAGAAATTATTTTTGATGCGGTTGATCAGTATACATTACAGTGCGATCTTTTTTCAAAAGCAATTCTTGAAGGCACTACTGTGCCAACTGATCTGAACGATGCTGTTAATAACATGATAGCAATAGAAGCAGTATTTAAAAGTTCGGCTGAAAAGAAACTGATCAGTATTTTATCTGATTAAGAACCAGTAAGGACTTAATTGCTTGGAAATAAAAAACCGGGTAATTCTCAGTCAGAGAATGTTACCCGGTTAGAATATGTTTTTTAAACAGGTGTTTTAAGCATTCTGCTTCCTTACATATTTTGTAAGAATCACAATCAGCTGCCCTTCAATTTTTCCTTCAATCTGTTCTGTGTTGTCTTTTACAAGATGAATATTTTTTACAATGGTTCCCATCTTTGCATTCAGTGATGATCCTTTTACATCAAGCGATTTAGTTAAGATCACTGTGTCGCCTGTTTGCAGCAGGTTTCCGTTACTGTCTTTGTGCAGATCAACAGATGAGTCATTATCATGATCGCCTGTTGCTTTAGCCCATGCAAGACGTTCATCATCGAGGTACATCATATCGAGATTATCTGCAGCCCAGCTTTCATTCCGTAAACGGTTCAGCATGCGCCATGATACAACCTGTACACCCGGTACTTCACTCCACATACTTTCTGATAAACAGTTCCAGTGCTTATTATCGAGTTCTGCTTTCTTTTCAATCTGTGCAAGACAGGTATCACAAATCATGATACAGTTATCTTCGGTGGTACGGTCAACAGGAGGAACTTCATACATTTTTACATTGTTCTCACCCTTACATAATTCACATTTTTGTTCGCTTCGCTGAAGCAGTACATCTTCCAGTTTCATGCTGTCTTTGTTTGATTAAGGCGGCGAAGGTAATTCTTTCAGATTGCATTCCAATTTCATGTAAAACAGAGCATTCAACGGCTGATTGTCGTGTTACTTTTTTATTTCCAGTTTTGGTTGTTCACGGATATGGTATTCCTGGATCAGCGCTGGTGTTTCGGGTGAAAGTGTAAAATAGATTTCAATATTTATTTTTTCGCCTTCGATGATAAATGATCCACGCAGCTGGTTCTCCGGTTTTACTTCTTTCACGGCAATGATCTTTCCTGCTTTTGCATAAAGCTCTCCTGCATATTTCTTCAATGTGTCAATCGGGTAATCAGGGAAAAAGTTTTCAGCGAAAATGCCGCTTTGTTTTGCATTGTTCCAGTCGGGGAGAATTTTTACCAGTTCATTTTTCCGCTGCTCTAATATTTTTGATGCAGGTAATTGCCGTGGTTGTAAACCAGCCAGTTTCACAATCGTATCCAGTACTCTTAAATTCACAAAACCCATTGGAGCATAGGTACGGTTTGCAAAAGCCATTACACCAATTCCATAATCAGGCATTATGCGCCATTGACTTCCAAAGCCCGGCAAACCACCACTGTGAGCGATATAGGTTTTGCCATCACAATCTTTCATCCATCCCAGGCCATAACAGTATGCAGTGGTTACTGCACAAATTCTTCCATCAGGATATTGAAAGGAAGGATTAAATCCATTCCATCGCCAGGGATGATGCATTTCTCTTACTGAACTTCTTTTAATGGGTCCATCATCTGCAGCATTATTTGGAGGCCATGCAGAAAGATGCAAAGCCATATAGCCGGCAAATTCATAAATAGAAGAAATCATACTCCCCATTGCACCCCATGAACCATCAGGTGTATCGTGCAGCAATTCTTCTTCATTCCATTTGTTATTGAGCCAGCGGTAGCCATGTGCTAATTTATCAGGAGCAACATTTTCATATTCCCATTCAGCAGTTTTCATTCCCAAAGGTTCCCAGATATTTTTTTTGATATAATCCTGGTAACGCATACCTGAAACAGTTGTAACAATTTTACCCAATAATGCGAAGCCGAGGTTACTGTATTCATAGGCAATACCGGGAGGATTGGAAAATGAAATTTGTTTCCCGATAAATTCCATCAGGTCCTTATCTGTATCAGCCAGCTGACGGTCGCCCCATGGATTGTCTTCGGGAAATCCAGCACTGTGCGAGAGTAAATGACGGATGGTGATATGCGGTGCGTCAGCAGTTGGATATTTGATATTTTTTAATTCAGGAATATACAGGTAAGCAGGATCATCAAGATTCAGTTTTCCTTCATCACGAAGTTTTAAAATAGCCATGGCAGTAAAACTTTTGCTCATGGATGCAATGCGAAACATGGATGATGATGTAACAGGAATTTTCTTTTCAATATCTGTATAACCGTAATTGCCAGTGTAAATTAATTTTCCATCAACCACTATTCCAAATGAAAGACCGGGAAAGTGATTTGAGTCTGCATAGTCTTTATAAATTTTATCAACAATTGCAAATGTCTGTTTGATTTTTTCCAGCCGGGCAGGATCAGCAAACACTGCAGGCTGATACAACGTATCATATAAGGTAACGGCAGTTTTTTCCTGTTGTTGATTTTTACAGGATGAGAATAGAATGAAGCCGATTGTAAAGAAGATTAATTGTTTCATATAATTTGAAGATAAGAATTATCCATGTACAGAAAACCTGCTTTGAGCAATTGACTGCAGCAACGATAATCAGGCTGCACCAAAAAGGGGTGCGAAAATTGAATGTTTA
>JBEBHT010000284.1:0-5458 GCA_040081135.1 Lacibacter sp.
GTGAAAATCAATCCCTGTTTCAACAGTACAAAGATGCGAAGCCTCCGTTGAAAATAAGCTGTACAAAAAGGACAATAAAAGGGTGTTTTACGACAGTATCTTCTTTTATCTTTACAGCAATCAACCAATCAGCCAAATGAAAAATGTAAGCATTCTTGTTCCGGAAAGTTCGGTTATGCAGGCCATTGCTGATCCGCAGTATTTGTTTTCTGCTGTTAACCAGTTCCTGCTGGCATCGGGAAAAGAACCGCTGTTTCATGTTGAACTGGTAGGAGCAAAAAAAGAAGTGAAGATCAACGATGGTATTTTTTCTGTGCATACCGATAAACAATTAAAAGATGTGAAGAAAACCGACCTTGTTTTTATTCCTGCTTTGTTTGGCGATATGCAGACAGCTATTGACAGAAACAAAGTACTGATACCATGGATCAATGAACAGTATGAAAATGGGGCAGAGGTTGCTTCACTCTGTGTTGGTGCTTTCTTACTTGCTTCAACAGGCTTGCTCAATGGAAAAAAATGTTCAACACACTTGGGTTTTCAAAATGAGTTCAGAGAAATGTTTCCCGAAGTGGAAGTTATAGACGGAAGCATCATCACTGAAGAGCATCGCCTGTATTCAAGCGGTGGTGCCAACTCTTACTGGAACCTGCTTTTGCATTTGGTTGAAAAATATACCGACAGGGAAACGGCGGTGCTTGCATCGAAATATTTTGCTGTTGACATTGACAGAAGCAGTCAAACAGCATTTGCCATGTTCAAAGGGCAAAAGAATCATAAAGATGCAGCCATAAAAAAAGCGCAGGAATATATTGAACAGCATATCAGTGAAAAAATTACAGTTGATGAATTAGCCGATCTTGTTGCAGTAGGAAGAAGAAGTTTTGAACGCCGGTTTAAACTGGCAACTAATAATTCAGTACTGGAATATATTCACCGCATTAAGATAGAAGCTGCTAAACGCAGTTTTGAAACAAGCCGCAAGAATATGAATGAAGTGATGTTTGATATTGGCTATACTGATACGAAGGCATTCAGAACCGTATTTAAAAAGGTAACCGGTCTTACACCTATTGAATACAGGAATAAGTATAATAAGATTCCGGTTAGGCAGTAGGCCTCACCGGCACAGTCAAATTTGTTTTAAAGAACTTAATCAATTTTTGTTAAAGTCATTTCCCAATTCCATTCCCATGTTTTTCCATTATCTGTTGAAAAAGCCTGCGACCATTTAGGGTAATCAGGTTTTGCAGTATCCCATTGGTAGAGAACCACAATTTCTTTTTCATTGAAAACATCATTGGCGTAAAATTTCCCCAAACCTTTTTCAAAAGAACCTGTAACCGGGTGTTCATCCATTGTTGCTCCATTATTGTCTACCCAGTAAATCGTCCACAGTTTTGTTTTTGCATTAAAAAGCCGGATCGCCATACCTTCAAAAGGTTTGCCGTCAAATACTGCATAGTAGTTTTCTACATTACCGGTTCCGGCAAGAGTTTTACGCATATGAAGTTCCGATTCAAACTCGGCCCATTCATTGCTGTTGTTCAACCTTGTTTTTAGTTTACGGTTATGTACTTTCCATTTGCCTTCTAAAAAATCAAAGTCGTTTTGTGAAGATGTGGCTGATGGCTGAATAAGGAAGCTCTTTGCAGCAGCAATTGTTGATTGTTCCATTGTATTTGTTTTTGCATTTTGCTTACAGGCTGTAAGTTGTGTAATTGAAAGCAGAATAAGTAAAGGCAGGTTGATTTTGGTTTGTATCATATTGTTTCTTTAAATGAATCAGATACAAACATAAAGACAGTCACTGACAGCCCTATGGCAGGGTCTTTTACTTTTTTTTAAAATACTTTGATGTACTCTTCTATTGTACGATGTTTAGTAACAGAGTGTGGCTTTCCTGTATCAACCAAACCGGAAATCATTTTTACCTTAAAATCCCTGTATGCTTTTTTTGTTCTGCACCAGGCGTATAAATGCCATTGATTGGTGTAAAAGATAAGCCCAACAGGTTCAATTTCCCTTTTACTCTTTTTACCTTCATTGTCGGTATACTGAAGAGACAATACCGTTTTATTTACAATTGCTTTTTGAATACCTGATAAATCTGAACCGTTGTTTTTTTCAGTTTCTGGCAGATACACATTTATCTGTGAAGAAAGTTCGTCCGCTTTATCTTTATCTGTATGACGAAGCACTGCTTTAATTTTAGTAAGGGCATTCTGGCTGTGCTTTGAAATGGATTTGTCTGTGAACTTATCTGCCAGTGTAGTTAATAAGATCAGCGCATTTGCTTCTTCAATAGAAAGGGAGAGTGGGGGAAGAAAATATCCCTGTGCAATATAATATCCTTTGCCAATTTCAAACCCAACGGGGATGCCAATTTCATTCAGTGCCCTGATATCTCGGTAAACAGTTCTGATGCTGATGTCAAACTTATGCGAAAGCTGTTCGCCACTGCAATACTTTTTTGATTGCAGCAAGGTCATCATTCCCATTAAACGGTCAATCCGGTTCAAATAATATTCTTTTTAGTCGTAAACTTTTTTTTAAATCCTGTCTAACACTTCTTTTGTCAATTCACTTTCTGCATCGCCGGTATTTAAAGTTGTTGCAGGTTCAAACAGCATAATGGCAACTTCTTTTTCTGCCACCGGTTTATGTTCAACACCTCTTGGTACAATCAGGAATTCATTTTCATTTATTACAACCGTTTTATCCCTGAACTCCATGTTGAAACTTCCCTTCAGTACATAAAACAGCTCATCTTCATCATCGTGTTTGTGCCATACAAATTCACCTTTAAACTTTACCAACTTTACGTGTTGTCCATTCAACTCGCTAACAATTTTTGGGCTGAAATAATCAGAGAATAGGGAAAGCTTCTGTTCGATGTTAACTTTTTCTGTCATGATGATTGTATGATGAATAAAGTTAAATGATTCTGTTCGCCGGCACAAGCCGCTGGTAAATTTATAACTGAGTAGCCGGCAGGGAGTGAGGAAATAAATTATATTTGAAAGAAGATCTTTTTACAGAAGATAAAAAACACGATGACTATCCGGAAGTTTATAGAGAAAAATAAAGCTGTTCTGCTATATGGAACTTGCCTGGCCCTGCTGTTGTTTTTGCTGAAATGGCTGGAGCTGAGATTTGTTATCTTCGATCATTCAATGGAAATTTACATTGGTGCCATTGCTGTTATTTTTACAGGACTCGGCATCTGGCTTACGCTTAAACTCACCAAACCCAAAGTGGAAACTGTTGTTGTGGAAAAAGAAGTGTACATCAAAACGAATGGCGAATTCAGATTAAACGAAAAAGAACTGAGCCGGTTGGGCCTGAGCAGCCGTGAGCTGGAAGTGTTGCAGTTAATGGCTGATGGATACAGTAACAGTGAAATTGCTGATCGTTTATTTGTTTCTCTCAATACGATCAAAACACATACTTCAAACCTGTTTGCTAAAATGGATGTGAAGAGGCGGACGCAGGCAATTGAACAGGCAAAACGATTAAGCCTGATACCCTGATACATCATTCTTTTGTATGAAATAACAGGTACAAAACCTAAAATCATTCTAAAGTATGAGGAAAGAGCAGGGTTTAATTTTCAATTTTACGGCATTATCAACCAAAATGTAAACAAATGAAAAAAATTGTTCTTGTCAGCGGATTAATTGGCGGATTGATTGTAGCAGCCATGCTCGTAATTACAACCGGTATCTATCATGCCAGCGGAAATTTTGAAGGAGGCATGCTCATCGGTTATGCCAGTATGCTCATTGCATTTTCACTGATTTTTGTGGGGATCAAAAATTACCGTGATAAATATAATGGCGGTATCATCAGTTTCGGCAAAGCATTCAGGATCGGACTTTATATTACGCTGATTGCTTCCAGTATTTATGTGATCACCTGGCTGATTGACTATTATTTCTTTATTCCTGACTTCAACGAAAAATATACGGAGCAGATGATCGGTAAATTGAAAGCTGGTGGTGCAAGCGAGGCTGAAATTGCAACGAAAACAAAAGAACTGGTCAGCTTTTCAGCAATGTATAAGAATCCTTTGTTTAACGCCCTCATGACCTATATGGAAATTTTGCCCGTGGGGCTTCTTGTTACTCTCATCAGTTCCCTTATTTTAAAGCGAAAGGTGAAGCCTGCGGCATAATGTGTGAATGCTGTAACAATCAGTTGCAATTATGTAACAGAACTGAATTGAAATTCTGTCATATTTGATTGGTATTAGCCGTTGAAGGCAATCTCCAATCAAAAATTAACACATGAAACAACAGGAAAAATTGTTAGCCGGACTTTATCTTGATACAAAGAAAGCAGTGGTCATCAGGCCGGCACCTGATTATGAAGAAGGCGATTATATTGTTCAGGAAACACTGGAAGCTGAAAATCATGACAGGGAAGGCGGTGCTGATTCAAAGAACCGTGCACGTCAGGCCGATTTACTGAAATATTTCAAAGCTGTTGCTGCCATGTTACTGGTGTATGATGAAGTGTATATATTCGGACCGGGTAACACACAGGAACAGTTTCAGAATCATCTCAAAGAAGATGCACAGTTTAACAGCAAGAAGGTGACCATTGACAGCTCTGAACAGTTAAGCGAAAACAAAATGATTTTGAAAGTAAGAGAATTTTATAAAACAGGAAAGCCGTTGGCCGAAACTGAAATGAAAAGTCATTTGTAAAAGGTATAAACTTTTGTTTTCAAATTCTCCGATGCAATCGGGGCAGGATCAAATAGCATCAAGTGATCCTTCGGAACACTTGCCAGACAGGGAGGCCAAATTTGCGCAATCTCCATCCAAACGATGTTTATATTGTTTTTGCACTCTCAATAGCATTAACTATTTCTTCGTTATCATTTGCTTTAGGAGAACCCAGGAAACTGAGTAAAAAAAGCTTCCCATTTTTCTGAAAGAAATAGTACCGTGAAAAAAACAAGAGCCGTGCTCCATTTATAAGAGTGAAAGAATTCTTTCTTACTTTGAAACCCGCAATTGTTATCTCAGTTTGCTTCGCTGTTTCATTTTCGTCAATGTCAATATTCAGCCTGCTTTTAATGCGTTGAATTAAAAAGTCGTTCCCATCCTTGAATGTCTTGTCAATAAATTTATCAACGGTTCCATCCTGGGCGATTGCTTCTTTAACAGGGATTACAGTTATCAGAACCATTCTTTTAAAAGAATCCTGCAAATTCAGACAAGCCGGTTGCCACCCTTGCAAAGTTTTCTTATTGAATGTTTCATTTACAGCTTTTTCACCTCGCTTACTAAGGGCATCCATTTGTAAAGAATCAAGTGTAGTAAAGGCAGCAGGCAGTATGAAAGACAAGCCCAGCTCATTACAAGTTATTTTTACTCTTGTAACATCACTCGTACTATAGGCTCCAAACATTAAACCTATCAGTAAAAAACTTTTAAAAAAACTGATC
>JBEBHT010000020.1:0-22630 GCA_040081135.1 Lacibacter sp.
AGGTGTAAGAGATTACCCGGCCATTGATCCGCCGAATATCAGTGTACGTACTTCTTATCCCGGTGCCAATGCAGATGTAATTGAATCGCAGATTACAGAACCTTTGGAAAAAGCAGTGAATGGAATTGCAGGTGTAAAAAACATCACTTCAAGCAGCAGCCAGGGAAGCAGCAGTATTAATGTTGAATTTGAACTGGGTTATAACCTCGAAGAAGCAGCCAATGATGTAAGAGATAAAGTATCGCAGACAGTACGTTCGCTTCCTTCCGACCTTGATGCACCACCTGTTGTTACCAAAGCTGATGCCAGCAGCGATCCAATTATCTCAATGACCGTTCAGAGTGATAGCCGCAATCCTCTGCAGGTAACCGAATACGCAACAAATAATTTACTTGAACGTATTCAAACCATTCCCGGTGTAAGTACGGTGAATATCTGGGGCGAAAAAAAATACGCTATGCGTGTTTGGTTTCACCCGGAAAAATTACTGGCCTATAACTTAACGGCAAAAGATGTACAGAATGCATTACTGCGTGAAAACATTGAGCTGCCTTCCGGAAAAATTTCAGGTAATACAACAGAGTTAACCGTAAGAACTTTTGGACGTTTATCTACTGAAGAAGATTTCAATAATCTCATTATTAAAAATATTGGCGGCAGAGATATTAAGGTCAATGATATTGGACAGGCAATACTTGGACCGGAAAATGAAGAAAGTGTGCTCAAAGAAAGTGGAGTTCCCATGATTGGGCTTGCCATTGTTCCTCAACCCGGAAGTAACTATGTAGCCATTGCTGATGAATTCTACAAACGTTATGACCAGATAAAAAAAGATGTTCCTTCCGACATCAGCCTTACTATTGGAATGGATCAGACACAGTTTGTACGCAAATCCATTGCTGAAGTAGAAGAAACACTGATGCTCTCTGTTGGCCTTGTTATCCTGATCATCTTCCTCTTCTTCCGTGACTGGATTGTTGCTATCCGTCCTTTGATTGATATTCCCGTTTCATTGGTTGCTGCATTCTTTATCATGTACCTCGCTGGTTTTACTATAAATGTATTAACACTGCTGGCCATTGTACTGGCAACAGGTTTGGTGGTTGATGATGGTATTGTGGTAACAGAAAACATTTTCAAGAAAATGGAACAGGGCATGGATAAATACAAAGCTGCCCGTGAAGGATCAAAAGAAATTTATTTCGCTGTAATTGCAACATCTATCACATTGGCGGTTGTATTTCTTCCCATCGTTTTCTTACAGGGTTTTGTGGGAAGATTATTTCGTGAGTTTGGTATTGTGGTAGCCGGAGCTGTTCTTGTTTCAGCTTTTGTATCGCTTACACTTACTCCTGTTCTGAACGTTTATTTAACACGCAAAGGCGGGCATCATCATGGCTGGTTTTACAGAGTAACTGAACCTTTCTTCAGTGGAATGGAAAAAGGCTACAACCGCTTACTGCATTCTTTTATGAAAGTAAGATGGATTGCTTTTATTGTGATCGCTGCATGTTTTGCACTTATCTATTTTATTGGTGGCACTTTACAAAGTGAGTTGGCTCCTATGGAAGACCGCAGCCAATTCCGTTTACAGGTAAGTGCGCCGGAAGGAACAAGTTTTGATGCAATGGATAAATATATTGATCAGCTCACAAATCTTGTTATAGACAGTGTTCCGGAAAAAAAGACACTAATATCTGTAACTGCCCCTGGCTTTACAGGAGCTGGCTCTGTTAACAGTGGGTTTGTACGTGCTGCATTGGTTTCACCAGATGAAAGAGGTCGTTCACAACAACAGATAGTCGACATGATCAGCCGCAACCTTCCACGCTTTAATGAAGGAAGAGCGTTTGCCATTCAGGAACAAACGATCTCTGTTAACAGGCGTGGTGGTTTACCTGTTCAGTTTGTATTGCAGAATAACGATTTCGATAAACTCAAAACAATTCTTCCGAAATTTTTAGAAGAAGCAAATAAAAATCCAACGTTTGCAGGCGTGGATGCTGACTTGAAATTTAATAAACCTGAACTGCGCATTAACATTGACCGATTAAAAGCAAGTGAACTCGGTGTGAGTGTAACAGATATTTCTGAAATGATGCAGTTGTCATTGAGCAACCGTCGTCTTGGTTATTTTATCAAAGAAGGAAAACAATACCAGGTAATCGGACAGGTATTGCGTGATGACCGTGATGATCCAACCGATCTGAAAAATTTATTTGTTCGTTCTTCAACCGGGCAAATGATTTCTATTGATCAGTTTGTAAGTTTTACGGAAGAAACTACTCCGCCAACTTTGTACCACTTCAACCGTTACAAAGCAGCCACAGTAAGTGCAGGATTGGCACCGGGCAAAACAATTGGAGATGGTATTGAAGAAATGAATGCCATTTCAAAGAAATTGCTTGATGAAACATTTACTACTGCATTATCAGGCAACTCAAGAGACTTCGCCGAAAGCTCCGGAAATACTTATTTTGCGTTTGGCTTAGCGTTGATTTTAATTTTTCTTGTATTGGCCGCACAGTTTGAAAGTTTCATTGATCCGTTGGTGATCATGTTTACTGTGCCGCTTGCAATTGCCGGAGCTGTATTCTCATTATGGTTATTCGATCAGACAATTAATATTTTTTCGCAGATAGGAATGATTATGCTCATTGGACTTGTAACAAAGAATGGTATCCTGATTGTTGAATTTGCCAATCAGAAAAAGCATGCAGGTATGTCAAAAAAACCTGCAGTAATTGAAGCGGCAACAATGCGTCTCCGCCCCATCTTAATGACAAGTTTAGCGATGAGCCTTGGCGCATTGCCACTTGCTTTATCATTAGGTGCAGCATCAACCAGCCGTATTCCTTTAGGTGTTGTAATTGTAGGTGGAATTTTATTTTCGCTGGTGTTAACGCTGTTTGTTATCCCGGCAATGTATTCCTTCCTGTCATCTAAAAAAATTAAAGTGAATGAAGAAGAAACTAAAACTGTTATCTCTAGTCTGTCTGATTAATATTGCAGCCTTTTCACAGGTGCCTGTTAAGCTTACTGTTGAAGAAGCCATACAGATTGCTGTAGAAAAGAATTTTGATGTGGTGATTGAAAAAAATGCACAGCAGATTGGGACGATTAATAATAACTGGGGCAATGCAGGAGTATACCCCACAATCGGCATTAACAGTACTTTGAGTATTGCATCCAATAACCTGGAACAGAAATTATCAAACGGAACAACCATTCAACGTAACGGAGCAATTCTCCGTAACATCAATGCAGGCCTTGCCGTTAGCTGGCGCATTTTTGACGGCATGCGGATGTTTGCCACAAAAAAACGTTTGGAAGAACTGGAAACAATTGGCGAACTCACATTCCGCCGGCAAATAAATACAACTGTATTTGATGTGATTGCAGCATATTACCAGATTGTTCAGCTAAATCAGCAAAAGAAGGCCTTTCAGGAAACCATTAAATTTTTTGAAGAACGTAAACAGATTGCTGAAAGCCGTTTCACCATTGGCACTGCGCCAAAAACAGATTTTCTGCAGGCACAGGTTGATCTCAATCAGCAAAAAGCAAGTTTACTTTCTATTGAAAACAGTGTGCGTATTGCAAAAGCGAACTTTAATAACCTGCTTTCAAGAACACCTGAAACTGCATTTGATGTGCAGGAAGTCATTCAGCCCGATGCAACAATCAGCTTTGCTTCTCTTCAGCAAAAATCACAAACAGATAACTATGATCTGTTGCTGGCACAAAGCAGTCTGTCTGTATTGGTACAGCAAAAAAGAGAAATAATTTCTCAACGGCTTCCTTCAGTAACACTAAATGGTAACTATACTTTTGCACAAAGTAAAAATGATGCAGGCTTTACATTATCGAACCGAAACATTGGCCCTAATGGAAATATCGGTATATCCATTCCTATCTTCCAGGGAGGCATTATCAAACGGCAGGAAAGAGTTGCCGATATCAATATCAAAAATCAGCAAATCGTTATTGACCAGTTAAAGAACCAGGTGAATACAAGTTTGGTCAGCGCTTATTATAATTTTCAGAATGCAGTAAACCTTGTTGAACTGGAGAAAAGCACTTTGCTGCTCATCCAGGAAAATAATGTAATTGCTACCGAGCGTTTCAGGAAATTAGCCATTACATCTTTAGAATTAAGACAGGTGCAGATTGATTATATCAATGGCCAAACCCGCTACATCAACGCTTTGTACATGGCCAAACTGGCTGAAGCGGAAATGAAATTGCTGGCTGGGGATTTGAGCAGACTTTAGTTTGTAGTTTATAGTTTGTAGTTTTGGGCAAACCTCACTACTATGGCTACCATCACAAAGTTTGAAGAACTGGACATGTGGCAAAAGGCCAGAAGTTTATCGAAAGATATTTTCATATATATTGAGGAAGGTGGATTTAAGAGGGACTATAAATTAATTGAACAGATAAATGCTGCCAGCGGCTCTATCATGGATAATATAGCTGAAGGATTTGAAAGAAGCAGTAAACTTGAATTCATTAATTTTCTTTCTTACTCAAAAGGTTCAGCAGGTGAAGTAAAATCACAATTATACAGAGCTCTTGATCGAAACTATCTTACTGAAGAAAAATTTCAGCATTTTTACAATAGAGCCGATGAAATCACCAAAATGACAACATCATTTATAGCTTATCTTAACCAGGCACAGATAAAAGGTCAAAAATTTAAAGACAGACTGTAATGGCAACTACAAACCACAAACCACAAACTATTTTAGTCGGCATTATCATGGGCAGCGACAGCGACTTACCTGTTATACAGCCTGCAGCAGAAATTTTAAAGGAATTCGGAATCAGTTTTGAATTAACGGTTGTGTCTGCACATCGTACGCCGTTACGAATGGTGGAATATGCACAAACAGCCAAAGACAGAGGATTGAAAGTAATTATTGCCGGTGCTGGTGGCGCTGCTCACTTGCCGGGTATGATTGCCAGTGTTACCACATTACCGGTGATTGGTGTTCCCGTTAAATCATCCAATTCCATTGATGGGTGGGATTCTATTCTTTCTATTTTACAAATGCCCAATGGTGTTCCCGTTGCTACTGTTGCGTTGAATGCTGCAAAGAATGCAGGCATCCTTGCTGCAGAAATCATCGGCACATTTGATGAAACAGTATCACAAAAAATAGCTGCTTATAAAAGCAACATGAATGATGAAGTGATTGCTAAAGTAGATAAATTGAAAAGTGAAGGCTGGGAAAATAAGTTTGATTGATCGTTTTCTTTCAGTTCATTCAATTGATCTTTCATATTTAAACTCTATGTATGAAAAAAAACATTTCGTTTAATGCAGTTGTACTTGTAAGTATGTTGCTTTTTTTTCAATCCTGCACACTCTTCCGATTTGCTTATTCTCCCACTATTCAGAATGTGCCCGGATTTACTGAAAAAAATGAATCACGGATCACAGCTGTAATTGCAAGTCCGCTTTCAGGAACCGAAACTAATTTTACATTTCAGGGAGCATATGCAGTAACAAATCATTTTGCACTAACTGCCGGGATAAACGGTACAGTGAGAAGCCAGGATGAACTTACCTATACAGATGGGTCGGGAATTTCGCAGACAGATATTGTAAAATACAAACGCAATTCGTTCGATTTTGGAGCCGGAATATTCTATCCGGTATCAGCAGATAAAAAAGTATTCATTGAAGCATATGCAGGTTATGCCTTTGGCAGCAATAAGATCACAGACATAAGCAACAACGTTATAGGAAATTATCATAACAGCGACATCAACCGTTTTTACCTGCAACCAATGCTGAGTATTCATCCATCAGGAAGTTCTTCCATCAGCACGTCCTTGCGATTTACCTCTATTGGCTATACAAATATTAAAACCACTTATTCATCCGGGGATCTTTCATCTTATTACTTAGTTGATATTGCCAGCAGGCGGCTGACGTTTATTGAGCCCGCACTTGTTTTTAGTATAGGATCAAAAAGTGCGCCATGGATCAGGTTGCAGGGGCAAATAAATTTTACATTCCTTGCAGGAGATGCCCAGGTTTACTACCGCAGTAATTATTTCGGATTAGGTATTCAATTTGATCCGGTAAAAGCTATTCAGAGCAGTAAACATTAAAGAGTGAGTACAACAAACTCCTGTTCTAATGAAAATGAATGTTGGTGCAGTTGAGCAATGAACTCTTTCCCGTATGCGGCATAAAAGCTGAGAAAACTTTCCTTTCGTTCCTGCAGACCAGTACCACCTGCAAATAACTGTTGTCTGATATGCCGTATCTGCTGCTGTTGTTCAGTGAATTTTCTTTTCTCTGCACGGAGTAATTTCTTTTCCAGCTCCTGCAGCCGGTACAATGCTTTTGTTTTTAATGCTTCCACATGCTGAGACAATGTAGCATCAATGGCTTCGGCCTGTTGCTTCAAAGCTGCATATAATTCTTCAGCCTGTGTAAATGCGCCGTTGAGTTTTATTTTTTTACCTGCTTCCCTATTTACCAAAAGATTCATCAATTCCTGTTCGGGCAAAAAGAAATCAGCCATTGTAAAACCAAGTTTGCTGATCTTTTTCTTCCACTGTTCTTCAGCTACAAGGAATGAATTACGTAAGATCAACACAGGGAATGGAACTTTATAACTTTCAAAAACGGCTTTCAGTTCAAGCCAGTAAGCCAGTTCACCACCGCCACCAATGAAAGCAATATTGGGTAAGATTGTTTCCTGGTATAATCCACGCAGTATTACATTAGGGCTGAAACGTTCAGGATGTTCTTTTAATTCCTTCAGCATTTCCTCTTTCGAAAACTGAATCGTACTGTTGGCAACAGCAAAACCGTCGCCCTTTGCTTCAATCCGTTCACGCAGGTCTTCATCAAAATAAAACAGATTGATCTCTCTTCCACCCGCCTGTACTTTATAATGCTTTTCTAACTCTGCTGTTGTTTGCTCAACCAGTTTTGCTGACCGGTGATTCAATAATTCATCTTCAAATACCGGCAGCATCAGTTGCTTGAGTTCTTTCGCATCAGCTATCAGCACAATCAATCCATATTGAGCAAAGAGAAAGTTTACAAATGCAAATGTTGCATTTTGAATCTTTGTTTTTTCTTTATAACAGTTCCGTAAAGCATCCACAATTTCTTTTCCATGTGGATAAACCAATAACTGTCCGCTGATTTCATCAATGAGCTTTGTTACATTTTTATCAATGATCATTCTGCCGAATGCGCCGCTTTGCTCCGTAGCCCACTGATACTTTACACCATTAATTGTAAAATGACTCAACTCTTCAAAATCTGCATCCTCGCTTCCCATATAATAAACAGGTACAAAATTGTATTCTTGAAGCTGCAGCTTCAAGGTACTTGCAAGTTTAACAGCATGCAGTATTTTATAAATAAAATAGAGAGGGCCTGTAAATAAATTAGGTTGATGTGCAGTGGTAACTGTAAACGTATTTTCTTTAAGAAGCAGTTCGATGTTCTGCTTTACTTCTTCTGAGACAGGTACGGCTTCATATTGTTTCTTCAAATAATCAACCAGCACTTTCCTGTTGGTTGAAAATCCTTTTCTGTCAGCAATTGCTTTTTTGATCCCATCCAGGTCAGGACGGTGAGAATAGAATGCACGTAGCTGCGGAGAATCATCCAGATAATCCAGAACAAGTTTTGAGAATGCCCCTGTTTGCTGATAGTTTAACCGTTGTGCAGTTCCGTTCATACGTTTTGTAAAAATAGCGACATTCAGTGTGACGGAAATACCGTTTGCAAAGTTTTCACATTCCTTTACTTCAGTTCATAAGCCACTACCGAATTCCTCCAGAAAGTGGGAACATATACGATCCGTTTCGCAGCATCATAGCCAATATCGGCCGAGTTGATTTTTTGCTCACGGCCATCCAGCAATACCTGTTTTGTACCATCTGCATTTACATAATATACTACACCTCCCCAGGTTGATACAATAAACTCATTCGCAGCTACATTTTCAATTCCATCTGTACCTCCTTCCATTCCTTCTGCAATTTTGGTAAGACTTTTATCTTTTTCCATACGGTACATTGCTCCTGCATCCAGCACATACAATATTCCTTTATGTTTCAGTACACCATTTGGTCCTTTCAGTTTGTTACTGTCTAACAAAACAACCTGGTTATTGTTTTCAATCTCGTATACTTTTCTTCCTCTTGAATCAGAAACATACACAACACCATTCTGATCGACTGAAACATCGTTTAATCCTACAGCATCTTTTACAGCAATCCGTTCAATAATTTCTCCCTTTACTATATCAATCACCACCAACTCAGTAAGATCGGCCACATACAACTTGTTTTTAAATAGCCCCATTCCTTTTGGTGCGTTTAAACCAGTCACCCAATCAACGGCAATAATTTTTCCATCCAGTCCTACTTTACCAACAGAACCTTTTCCATCTTTTCCCCATGGATCTTTACCATCAATATTGGCAACATACAATACCTTATTCTTTCCATCAAAGAAAACTGATTCGGGAACTTTCAGTGTTGAATCTGTTTCCCAAAGTTTAACCAATTGATGCTGTGCCTGTGATCCAAAAAAGATGAATAACAGAATGATTGTGAAGAAATACTTTTTCATGTGATAAGTTTTAATGATTAGAAACGTTCTGTATTAAATGCGCTGATATCTATTTCTGTTTTTTGTTTTGAAACTAATTGCTCAACTATTTTTCCAGTTCCTGCCGCCATTGATATTCCCACCATGGCATGTCCGCCAGCAATGATTACATTTTCAAATGTACTGTGTCTTCCGATATATGGCAAGCCATCCGGGCTAAGCGGTCTGTAGCCATGCCAGATGCGGTTTACTCCGGGGAATTCAACTTTCAACCCGGGATAATATTTCTTGCTTGCTTTATAAATTGCTTCTGCCCGTTTCACTAAGGTTGGAGATTTTAATCCGCTGATCTCCATCGTTCCTCCCATCCGTAAATCCCTGCCCATCGGTGTCATTGCCACACGGTCATCCACAAGAATAGCAGGATATCTTAAATTCTTCTCCATGTTTTCAAAAGTCATACTGTAACCCTTACCTGCCTGCAATAACAAGTCAATGCCCAACTGCTTAGCTGTTGTTGACAACCATGATCCATTTGCAAGTACCAGTTCCCCGCATTCAAATTTTCCTTTGTCGGTGATAACAGCTGTTACTTTACCATTCACTTTTTCGAAACCTGTAACATTTGTATTTAATTGAAGTTTCACTCCGGCTTTCTGTAAATGCTCTTTCACCGTTTTCATAAAATCGCCGGGATGCATGTGTGCATCAATAGGATATAATATTCCGCCCCGAACATTCACTTCCACTTCAGGTTCCATTGCCTGCACCTCATTAGCATTATAAACTCTTGTTTCAATATTGAACTTCTTTGCAAGTTCGCCGAGATGAATTTCGTGATTCTCTGTCTTTTCAGTTTTATACAATAAGAAACAACCAATCTCTTCCATGCGGAATGTATTGCCCAGCTCATTCTTCATTTCAGTTGTGAGCTCACGGCTCAATTGTAAAATATTATTGAGATGCGGACCGGCTTCTTTTACTTTCTGTTCTGTTGCACTTCTCCAGAATGTATATCCCCATTTGATGAGATCAAGATTTAATCTTGGTTTGATGTAAAACGGAGAAGAAGAACTCAGCATCCATCGTAACCCCTGCGCAATAATACCCGGACTTGCCAGTGGAATAAAATGACTGGGTGAAATATAACCGGCATTTCCGAACGAAGTACCATCGGTGATTTCACCACGTTCAATAACTGTTACCTCATGTCCTTCCTTCTGTAAATAATAGGCGCAGCATAATCCTATTACACCGCCGCCAACAATTGTTACCTGACTCATAATTTATTGTTCATCTTTTATAATTCGCACTGCAAAAACCCTTCCTGCTGTTTTACCATAGTTCGCTTCAATCCGTACTGTGATCTTTGTTTTAGTACTGATCAGCTCAGCAGGGATTTTATATTCCACATCATAAAACTTTCCTGTCTTTCCTCCCTTCCATTCTTCGGTTGCAATTTTTACACCATCAATCAGGATATCAAACTTACGGTCTTTATCATCGCCGATATAGGTGAGCAGCAATGAACTTTTCAACGAAGCATCCACTTTCATGTCAAACTCAAAATAATTATCACGCCTGGCTTCTCTTCCCAACCTGTCCATGGCATTACTTACATAAGACCGTTCACTGGCTTTTAGGTGATGATCCCTTTCAGGCTGCATTTCACCAATACGGAAGTTATCAATTGTTCTTGCTTCAATTTGTTGTATTCGTTTCTTTTCAGCTTCATAATCGGCCTGTAGTTTTTCCCAATCGGCCGGAGTAAAATAATCCCAGTACACACTGTAATACTGATCATAGGTTTGATAGAATGGAATCAGTTTTACATCAAATGGCTTGCCCACCCCTTTCATTTCAAACTGCAAGGAATTGGAAGAAGTTTGAATCCAGTCTGAAATATTCCGGTTGCTGGTCAGTAATACCGGAACACCAATTACAGGATCAGGTTTTTCTTTTCCCAACAATCCGGCCAATACCAATGGGCCGTATTTAAATGCAATACGGTTGGGGTTATCGGGCATAGCTTCAGTATAAAGATTCATCTCTAAATCAACTGTTACCACATCAGCATTCTTCCACACTCTTGTTGCTGTTAAGTATCCACCTGCATCTGTTTCTGTTTTCACAGAAGCATTGTTGACTTTTATAACTGGATTACTATTGCACCAAGCCGGCTTCCTGATCTTCATTGTAAAAGAAGTTGCCGTTGCACAATTAACAATGAGTCTTACCTGTTTGCTTTCAGGTATATAATTGGTTTGTGTGATAATTGCTTTTTTCTCTTTCCAGTTTAATACCGATGGGATGAAGAGATTAACAAACAAAACATTCTTTCCATCGTAACTGTAAATCTGTTCTGCATACTTCGAATGATTTTCAATACCACTGCCTACACAACAGGTGAACGTATTGAAGGTATCGCTGAACTGTTTCTTTGTTCCCATCCGCAACGGAACAAAATAAGTCATCATTCCATTCTCCGGATTCTGAGAGGCAAGAATATGATTGTACAATGCCCGTTCGTAATAATCCATCAATACTGATGAAGGCTGCCATGCAAATAAATGCCTCGTGAGTTTGAGCATGTTGTAGGTATTACATGTCTCGCAGGTATTATCACTCAAACGTTCGTTCAATTTTCCTGCTTCACCGCAGTATTCATAATTACTGTTGCCGCCAATTACATAGCTGTGCTTGTGCACCATTGTTTCCCAGAAGAAAGAAGCAATGGTTTGATCATTTTTATTTCCGGTTAATTCATATTGCCTTGCACTGCCGATAGCTTTTGGTACATTGGTGTTGCTGTGCTTGCCGGGCATGGGGTCAATTCGCTGAGCCAGTTTACCCATCACAAACTCCTCATAAAACTTATAAGAAAGATTGAGATATTTTTTATTCCCTGTAAACGAATAAATATTTGCCAGCACATCATTCATACCGCCATACTCACAGTTGAGCATTTTTAAACGGGTTGAGTCGGGCAAATGATTCACTGTATTGTATGTCCAGTCGGCCATGGCAGTAACAATCCGCAATGCCTTTTGATTATTGCAATACAGGTAAGTATCACATAACCCCGCCATGACTTTATGCACTGTGTACCAGGGGCTCCATCCTCCGTTCAAGTCAAAACCCGATGATTTAATTTCTCCCCTTGCTGCTTTTCCAAAGATGGAATCTTCATTTGGGATGGCGCCAATATAGCCGGCCTTTCTTGCAAGCTGGCATCGTTCCAGCTCAGCAACAATATAATCAACACGCTTTTTAAATTCTTTGTTTCCTGTTGACACATACATCATGGAAGCTGCAGATAAATAATGCCCCAATGTATGTCCGGACAATCCTTCGCTTTCCCAACCGCCATACACAGAATCTTTCACAGGCAGGCCCGCATTTTTATAAAAACGATACAGTAAACGATCGGGACTTAACAATGCCAGGTAAGCGCTGTCCATCTGCATCGCTTTACTGAATGGACTTTTCAACAGCTTTACATCACTTAATGGAAAAGCATACGCCTTTACCTGCACAACAGGCTGCACTTTAACTTTTGCATTTTTCTTTTCCGGAATATATGACTGACTGTAAGAACAGTTTACTGCAAAAAGAAAAATAACAAAGAGAAATCGCTTCATGCTGAATGGAATTATTTTTTTCCTGTTAAGGTTTTGATCGCTTCAATTTCTTTCACATCATAAGGCGTTCCGTCTTTACGGAAAACATCATGAAACCAAATTTTTGGTTCGCTTCCATCAGGTATCGGAGTATCCCATTGATAAACGGTATTGCTTTTTCCTGCTACCAATCCCCAATTGATTGCACCAACGTTATACTTTTTGAAAACAGGCAGATTTGTTTGAAATGTACTGTTCCTTGTCCTTGCCATATATTCACTGCAAATCACCGGTCGGCCAATCTTTAATTTTTCCTGCAATTCTTTTTCCAGGTTGGCAGCATCGTTATAGTTGTGAATAGTGATCACATCAGAATGACTCAACTGGTACTCATTTAATTCATTATTGTTATACCATGTTGCACAGGTAAGCGGTTGCGTTGGGCGGATAACCCATGCCCATTCAAATATTTTTTTCAGCAAGGGCAGTGATGTAATATCATACCCGCTGTTGCCCGGTTCGTTATACAGATCCCACATTAAAATACGATCATCGTTCTTAAATGTGCCGAGAATATCTTTTACATACAGTTCAAGATATTTCCACTGAGAAGAATCATTGTGTACATTCTTATTAGGGCTGCGAACCCAGCCGCTGTTATGAATACCGGGTTTAGGATCGGGTTGTTTGCCAATTGCTGCATCCGGGTTCCAGCAATCATCAAAAATGGTGAAGAGAATTTTGATATGATGTTTTGAAGCAATTGCTAAAAACTGATCCATTCTTTTTTTAAATCCTTTTGCATCTGCTTTCCATGCAAGATCGTGCAGGTAAACACGCATCACATTCATGCCAATTGCCGATGCCCAGCCAAGTTCCCTGTCAATAGTTGCGGGATCAAATGTTTCTGCCTGCCACATTTCTAATTGATTGATGGCTGTACTCGGCAAAAAATTTGCTCCCACCAGCCAACCCTGTTTTTGATACCATGCATTGGCTTTTTCAACAGACCAGGTATTTGTTTGCTGTGCTTTTGTGTGAAAGAAAAAAGAAACTAAGGCAATTAAAAGGAAGAATATTTTTTTCATGGCTCAATAATTAATTTTTACATCTTTAATACTTGTTGGCAACCACACCTGCATTTCATTTTTACCACGATTGGCCCATGTGTAATAAGGAATGGCTATGATCTTACGCTTTTCTGTACGTATCGAAAACCCATCCTCGCCAACAATTACCACAGGTACTTCAGCTGTTATAGCCTTCACCTGTTCATCCATCACTTTATAATCGATGGTTTCAAACTTTGTATTAGATGGAATGATGATGTTCCATGCTTTGT
This sequence comes from Lacibacter sp., assembly GCA_040081135.1. Taxonomy (GTDB): domain Bacteria; phylum Bacteroidota; class Bacteroidia; order Chitinophagales; family Chitinophagaceae; genus Lacibacter. Next base: position 13,559 of record JBEBHT010000020.1, read on the forward strand.
TATTGTTATCGGCTCCTTCTACACAATACACAATCGGACCACGTTGAATGGCTATACGATTATTATCCTGTTTTACTTCATCCCTTGCCTTTACAATTTTCACATCCATCGGAATATCCAATTCCAGAACATCCCCTTTTCCCCATTCATGATCAATAACCACATAACCATTCTCATAAACACTATTGGTGGTTTTTCCATTCAACTTATAACTGAAATGAACCGGCTCTCCATCATCATCAGTACTTGTGTATAAATCACCTGATGCGATTTTATTATAATACCATTCCGGGATTCGGATGAAGAGTTTAAATCTTGATTTCTTTTCAGGATCAATGCGTAGTTTAACCTTACCACTCCAGGGATAATTTGTTTCCATCTTTACATCAACTTTTCCTTTTGAAAGTGGAATCGTTGTATTGCTTCCTACAAACAAATTCACATAAATATCATTGTCACTTTCTGCATAGATATAATCACCCAGAGATGCAACAAGTCTTGCAATGTTGGCCGGACAGCAGGCAGTACCAAACCATTCTCTCCGCTGATGCTGACCTCTTGATGCCAAAGGATTACCATAAAAAAAACGATCACCTGTTAAACTCAACCCATCCAATGCGCCATTATATAAACTTCTTTCCAGTACATCCATATACATCGCATCACCTGTGAGTGCAGTCATGCGCTGATTCCAGAACACCATGCCCACACTTGCACAGGTTTCACAATAAGCCTGTTCATTAGGCAGGTCATAATCATTACTGAAACCTTCATTGCTTCCTGCTGAACCAATGCCTCCGGTGATATACATGTTGCGGTGCACCACATCTTCCCAAACTGTTTTCATTGCATGCATATAATCAATGTCACCTGTTTGTGCAGCAACATCAGCAGCACCTGTGTACATATACATGGCACGTACTGCATGGCCGGTAATTTGTGTTTGTTCTTTCACAGGGAGAATATCCTGCGCATAAGCAGTGTCTTTCCAATCAGTCCATGTATACCCTTTTGCCAAACGCTTTCCTCTTTCGCTCAGCAACCAATCGGCCAGCTTTAAATATTTTTCGTTCTTTGTTGTCTTGTACAATTTCACCAAAGCCAACTCTAACTCCTGGTGACCTGTTACCCAATTTCTTTTACCCGGACCAAACAATGCATCAAAATGATCGGCCCATTTAATACATACATCTAAAAATCTCCGTTTGCCGGTTGCATTGTAATAGGCAACTGCGGCTTCAATCATATGACCTGCATTGTAATCTTCATGCATACTCATATCTGTGTAACGATCCTGAATTCCTTTTAAGGTGTACCATGTGTTGAGATAACCATCCGGTTGCTGGGCAGCGGCAATCTTATCGATCCACTCATCGCATTTCTTTTCCATTTCAGTATTGGGATGTGTTTTTAACGAATAAGCCATTGCTTCCAATGCTTTGAACACATCGCTATCATCATAAAAAATCCCTTCATGCTGTTCGCCTTTGTTGCGTGCCACTTTTTCAAAATTGCGGATGCGTGGTGTGGCCACTTCAGTCTGGTAAATGCAGGCAGCTAAAGTCTTCGTTGCTACTTTATCAATCTTTGGTTTCCAGAACTGATCTGTAATATTTACCTGTGAAAAACTCACAAACTCAATCTTCTGTAAACTGGTTTGTGCAAAAAGGTTTAATTGTATCAAACAAACAAGCAGAAGTAAACTATTTTTTTTCATGTTACCAGCTATTGAATTGCTATTAATCATTTGTTGTGTCACTCACTTGTACGTTCTGTTCACTATTCTTCTTTAAGCCTCACCTCCCTTAGAGCTACGCTCGTAACCTTCGTACCTCGGTTATCTCCAAAGGAGAGGAGGAGGTGCTGTATGTTTCTACTATTTTTTTTCTTCCACATCAACTCTAATTCCTTATTCATTATAATCAACCAGTCTCGATTATTCCAACCGGACTATACAAGTTAGCCTTGTGCGGTTGAGAAGTCTCCCCTTCGGGGAGATTTAGAGGGGCTTTCAGATAACCTGGAATCCGTAAGCATACGGATCATCATCTTTATCAATCGAAATACTATTGTATCCGTAAATTTTTGCCCAGCCTTCAATGCTTGGACGAATGGCTGATTTTCCATCCAGTTTCAATTCTTCTTCAATCCTTCCAATGAATTTACTGCCGATGATGCTTTCATGAATAAAATCATCTCCTTTATCAAGCATTCCCTTTGCATACCATTGGGCCATTCTTGCTGACGTTCCTGTTCCGCAGGGACTGCGGTCAATTGCTTTATCACCATAGAACACTGCATTGCGTGCAGTTGATTTTTTATCCAGCACAGCACCTGTCCATAATACATGACTGCATCCGTTAATTGTTGCGTCCAGCGGATGAACAAACTCATATTTCGCATTGATATTCTTCCGTAACTCTCTTGCCCATGCAATTAATTTGTCAGCTGTATAATGCTGCAATCCCTTGAAATTTTTCTGTACATCTACAATCGCATAAAAATTCCCTCCATACGAAACATCAACAATCAACTCTCCCAACTCAGGGCATTGAACAACTAATTCTGTTGAATGAAGAAAGGATGGAACATTCTTAAGCCTCACACTTTTCACTTTTGCACCGTTCATTTGATAACTGATCTCAACCAAACCTGCCGGCGTTTCCATGCGGATGATGCCGGGCATTTTCGGAACAATCAATCCTTCTTCTACGGCGATTGTAATGGTGCCAATTGTACCATGACCGCACATGGGTAAGCATCCGCTTGTTTCAATAAACAAAACAGCTACATCATTCTGTGCATCATGCGGCGGATATAAAATACTTCCGCTCATCATATCATGACCTCTTGGTTCAAACATCAATCCTTTCCGTATCCAGTCATATTCTTTTAAAAAATGCTGACGTTTATCGCTCATGTTATCTCCTTCCAGTTCAGGTCCGCCATCTGCAACCAGTCGAACCGGATTGCCACAAGTGTGTGCATCTACACAATGAAATGTGAAGCCACCAAAACGGTTTAATGAAGCGTTCGGATATTGTTTAGTTATCGGCTTATCTTTTCTTTTGTTCATTCCTTACTAATTAATAGTTGTTTCGGTACTTAAATCTATTTCAGCTTAGTCAAATCATCAAGCACATATACACCTCTCCCGTAAGTTCCAATCACCAGCTTTTTATCTCTTGGATGAATAAACAAATCGTTTACAGAAACAGAAGCAGGAATCGTTCCGTTGATGGCAATCCATTTCTTACCTGCATCTTTACTCATGTATACACCAAAATCAGTTCCGCAGAATAATGTATTTGCATTGTCAGGATGCTCTGCAATTACATTTGCAGGTGAAGCAGGAAGATTGGATGAAATGGATTTCCATGTTGTTCCGTAATCATCGCTTATATATAAATAAGGTGTATTGTTATCTGCACGGCGATCATTCAACACCAGGTAAACTCTGGAAGCCTTGAAAGATGAAGTAACAATCTTTGCCACATGTTTATTGTGAGGCAGACCTTTTGTAATTTCTTTCCAGTCTGCTCCGTCATTCATCGTTAACCAAATGCGGCCATCATCAGTTCCTGCATAAATAATTCCCGGTTTATCGCCTTCAGCAATAGAAGTAACTGCCTGGTGATAAATTAAATATGGATATACGCCCATCCTGTTTTTATCATTGTAAGAAAGATCAGTGCTGATCATCTTCCATGTTTCACCGGCATCTTCTGTTTTATATAAATGCTGCAACCCATGATAAATTACTTTGTTATTGAACTTACTCATCAGTGTTCCGGCTAACCATTCACCACGTAATGAATCTATACGACCAACATCAAACTGTGAAAAACGTTTTACTCCATCACGTCGGCCTTTGCTCATATCTGTTTTCATTAACCGGCCATAGTAGGTAGTTGAGTACACAAGATTTGCATTTACCGGATCAACCTGGATCTGTGTTCCTTCTCCTCCGGGCGCCATTCGCCACGGACGAAGGGTTGTATCTGCATTTTTCCCAAATGTATTCATCACATTTCCACTCATAGTTCCTTCATCCTGCACAGAACCAAATACATTGAAAGGTATTTGCATATCATATGCAACGGTATAAAATTGTGTGGTTGGAATTTTATCAAAAAAGTTTTTCCATTTTACTCCGCCGTTATAAGTAAGTGTTACACCTCCATCATTTCCAACAATCATACGATCAGGATTTTCTTCATCTATCCACATGGCATGATTATCACCATGAGTCCAGTCGCTGGTTGTATCAGTCGGGTCCCAAACCTTCCAGGTCTTCCCTGCATCTTCACTAATCCCTTTTTCTACACCAAATGCATAGATGCGATTTTCATTTTTCGGATGTACACGGATCTGACTGAATACCCAGCCATAAGTTCCGGAAAATGGTTTAAAGAAATCATGCACTTCTCCCATCTTCTCCCAGCTATCACCTTTGTTATTGCTGCGGTAAATAGCACCACCAATCACTACCTTCTGCACCTGCCGTTCGTAGCTGTCTGTTTCTCCAGAGTTAGGGTCACGCTTTTTTGTATGATCATCAACAAATGCATACAATACGTTTGGATTGGAATGACTCACTGCTAAACCAATTCTTCCCGTGAGTTTTGTATCAGGTAATCCATTACTGATCTTCTTCCATGTTTTGCCGCCATCGGTTGTTTTGTAAATGTAATCGCCATCTTCAGGTACAGGATCGCTCCATCTTTTACGGATGCGGTTCCACATACTGGCATATAAAGTATTTGAATCAGAAGGATCCATCACCAAGTCAATGCAACCACTCTGTTCATTTTCAAACAAGATATTTTTCCATGTCTTTCCTCCATCAGTTGTTTTGTAAACGCCACGGTCTTTATTATAAGTCCATTCGTTACCGCTTGCAGCCACATACAGCACATTTGCATTTTTTGGATGAACCACTACTCTTGCAATGGTTCCGGTATTTTCCAAACCAATACGTGTAAAACTCCTTCCTGCATTGGTTGATTTATACATTCCGATACCCGGCAAGGAAGCACGGAAAATATTTGCTTCGCCTGTTCCCACATATAATATATTGGGATCAGATGGAGCTATAGCAATATTACCGATGGATTGTGTTGCTTCTTTATCAAACAAAGGCTTCCAGGTGTTCCCCGCATCTTCACTCTTCCACAAACCACCTGTAGCAAAAGCTGCATAAATAATGTTGGGATTACCCCTTACTCCTGCAACATCGGTGCTTCTTCCGCTACGGTTATCAGGACCTGTCAGCCGCCATTGCAGGTTTTTGTACGGCGATTGCTTTAGTAATTGCTGTTGCTGCTTAAATGCAGCAATCTTTTGTGCGCCTGTTGTCTGTGCGTTTAAAAAGGGAGAAAAACCAAGAAAAAGTAAAACGGAAAACAGAAAACGCATATTAAACAGTTTTATTAAATTTGGAGAAGCTTGTTCATATGGAAACTTACGGAAAAATATTATTGATTGCCATGCCTGCCTTTCTTTTATTGGTATTACTGGAGAAATTCTACGGTGTACTGAAAGGAAAGGACACTGTGCGGAATATGGATATGATCTCCAGCCTCAGCAGCGGTATAACCAATGTTACCAAGGATGTATTGGGGCTGAGTATCGCCATTATTTCTTATGAATGGCTGACTGAGCATATTGCCATTGTGCATGTGCAGAACCAAATCCTTACCTATGCCATTGCTTTTCTCGTTCTCGATTTTGCCGGCTACTGGGGTCACCGTTTAGATCATGAGTATAATTTTTTCTGGAACGCACATATCATTCATCACAGTAGTGAAGAGTATAATCTTGCCTGTGCATTAAGGCAAAGCATATCAGTGGTATTTAAAATTTTTACTATCTTTTTATTACCTGCTGCCTTGCTGGGAGTTCCGCCGATTGTAATAGCTGTTGTTGCTCCGCTACATTTATTTGCACAGTTCTGGTATCATACACAGCATATTGGCAAGATGGGATTTTTGGAGAAGATCATTGTAACACCATCCCATCATCGGGTACATCATGCCATCAATCCAGAATACATTGATAAGAATTATTCACAGATTTTTATTTTCTGGGATAAACTCTTTGGCACTTTCCAGGAAGAGCTGAAAGATGTTCCACCTGTGTACGGCATTACACGGCCTGTGCAAACATGGAACCCCATTAAAATTAATTTCATGCATCTGTGGCTGCTGATAAAAGATGCCTGGCTTACTGATAACTGGAAAGACAAATTCAGCATCTGGTTCAAGCCAACCGGATGGCGACCTGCAGATGTTGCGGAAAAATATCCATTGCATAAAATCAACGATCCTTACAATTTTCAGAAATACGATACCAAAGCATCTCCTGCATTGCATGTGTGGAGCTGGGTACAGATTACTATTACATTATTATTTATCAGTTACCTGTTTGGAAATATTGCCGGTATCAACGCACTTAACAGTTACAACATTTATATCTATGGCCCCTTTGTTTTCTTAAGCGTATATGCATATACCGAACTGATGGACCGTCATAAGTACGCCGCTGTTTGGGAAACTATTAAAAACATCTTCGGACTGGTCATCATTTTTCAAACCGGCGATTGGTTTGGTGCTTCTCAATACATTGGTTTTCTCAACTATGTGCTGATATTTTATTTTCTCTTTTCTATTCTCGTAACAGTTTGGTTTGTGTTGAAGCATGCTAAGGAAGATAGCTTTAGTCCAACTTTGGCATAGTTGTAAAAGCCTCTTTTAATTCTTTTGACACCGGCTATAGGTTCTATAGCATCGCCTGTTGCGTCGCAATCCGTTTATCGTTCGGTAATTCTATTCATCTTTCCACCCATCCTTTATTTCCTCCTTTTATCGCTTACTGAAAAAAAGTTCTGTGCTCCATGCAACATTCTTTTAGAACTTTATACTTTATTATTAAACCGAATCATTGAACCTGTCAACACTTGTTCCTTCTGCTGATGTGCTGGTACAGCAATGCCTTAACGGAGAGCATACTGCCTACCGGTTGTTATACGACCGTTACGCAAAAGCTATGTACAATACAGCCCTGCGGATGGTGAACTGTACATCTGATGCGGAAGATATTTTACAGGAAGCATTTACTGATGCTTTTCAACAGTTGAAAAATTTTGAAGGCAAGTCAACTTTTGGAGCATGGCTGAAACAGATTGTGGTGTATAAGAGTATCACTCATCTGAAAAAACAAAAACTGCTCCTCGCCGATATTGAACCGGATGCAGACAAGCTGGCTGATGAAGAACCATTGCAGGAAGATTTTGTGTGGTACACCGTTGATTTGATTAAACAGGCAGTGCAGACTTTGCCGGATGGCTACAGAACAGTATTGACTCTGCATTTATTTGAAGGCCATGACCAGGAAGAAGTGGCAGAGATTATGCAGGTAGCACATTCAACTGTAAGAACACAGTATATGCGGGCTAAACAAAAATTATTACAGGTCTTAAAAAAAGGAGAAGTATATGAGCAGTAACCTGGAAAAATTTATCAACCGTCACAGAAGTGATTTTGATAGTGAACATCCCTCGGAAGATGTATGGGAAAAAGTTGAAGCCAGTATCCCGGTGAAGAAAGAAGCAAAACATTTTTCCATCAGGGATATGTATAAGTGGACGGCTGCAGCAGCGATTTTGTGTATCGTACTTACATCAGTATATTTTTTATACATCCGCCAGCAGCAAAAAGAAATTACCAGAACAGAACAACAGAATAACAGGCCTGATCATTTAAGCGGTATAGATCCGGAATACACTGCTGAAGTAACACAGGCGTTCCTTGCCATACAAACAAGAAGGGAAGAATTAAAAGATGCAACCACAGGCCGTCCTGAATTGTACAAACAGTTTTCAGACGATCTGCGTGTGCTCGACAGTTCTTACCGCATGCTGCAAACACAGGCAGCACAATCCCCCAACAGGGATGTGATCATGAAAGCGATGATTCAGAATCTGCAACTGCAGGCAGAGCTGCTTTACCGCCAGCTGGTGATCACAAATGAAATTAAAAACAACAAAACTCAAAAGAATGAAAAAGTCATTTAGCCTTATCTTATCCTTTATATGTCTTTTTGTTTCCCTGCAGCTGTCTGCACAGAAAGAGAAAGAGAAAAAAAGATATGAACATTTCAAAGAACGGAGCATTTCAAAAACCTATGCGGCATCAGGCAACACACTTAATATAGAAAACAGTTTCGGCAATGTTACTGTTACAACATGGGACCGTAACGAAATTAAAGTAGACATTCATATTGAAGCCAGTTCAACTGACAAAGAGCATGCAGATAAAGTTTTTGAAAACATTGATGTGACTGAAAGCAAAGATGGCAGCCAGATCAAATTCAAAACAACCACCAGTAAAAACAAGGAGAATTACAATTGTAAAAACTGCAACAGTACTATGCAGATCAATTACACGGTTCAGATCCCTTCAGGTAATACGTTGAAAATTGACAATTCATTCGGCTCTATTCAACTGCCTGATTACAGCGGAGCTGTTTCACTCAGCAGCAAGTTTGGTTCTTTAACAGCAGGCAACCTTCCCAAAACAGAAAAATTATGGGTTGAGTTTGGTAAAGCCAATCTGAAAAGTATCAGCAATGCAGATGCAACTTTTAAGTTTTCAACTGTAACGATTGAAAATTTAAACGGCAACAATAAAATTAAAATGGAATTCTGCAGCAGCAGCCGCATCAGTGTTGACAATGACCTTACTTCTCTCAGCCTGAATGAATCGTACAGCACGGTGAATATTAAACCATCTTCTAATTTTTCAGCAACCTATCATATCCGTACCAGTTTCGGTTCAGTTAAGGATAGAACGAATGCAGATATCAAACGTACTGATACGCCTGACAAATACGGTCCAGATTCAAACAAAGAATTTGAAGGAAAATCAGGTTCAGGTTCTTCTAAAGTGGAAATTAAATCAAGCTTTGGCCGGATTATTATCGGCGAAGCAACTGAAGAAGAAATGAAAGAAAAAGACAAGAAAAGCAAAGGAACAAAAGTATAACGCCTTTTTCTCATGTTGATTAGAATCC
>JBEBHT010000285.1:0-5448 GCA_040081135.1 Lacibacter sp.
ATTGATTGATGAAATGAAAAACTGCGGCAGTAAAAAAACCGACCAGGAATTAAGAACCCTGCTGGGATGTTTTTTATTCAGCGGTGATGATGTGGAGAAGAAGATCAAAGTATTAAGTGGGGGCGAAAAAGCAAGGATTGCATTGGCAAAAACGATAATCAGCAAAGCGAACTTCCTGTTGTTGGATGAACCGACGAACCATTTGGACATGCATTCAGTTGAGTTATTGATTGAAGCCTTGAATAAATACCAGGGAAGTATAATCCTTGTAAGTCACGATCGTTTCTTTGTTGCACAAACAGCGAATAAGATCTGGGAAATTGTGGATGAAGAAATCAAAGAATTCAAAGGCACTTATACAGAATACTTAGAGTGGAAAGAACGGATGGCGAAACAGCAACAACAGGCAAGTAAAGAAGCAGCAGCTGTAAGTGAAAAAAAAGTGGAAGTAAAAAAAACAGTTGAACAAAAGCCTGTGAGTGTTCAACAACCTGCACATAACGATACCAAGCAAGTCATCAATAAAGAAGCAAAAAAAGAATTGCAGAAGCAGCAACGCATTCTGCAGCAACTGGAAGAAAAAATTACCGCAACTACACAACAAAAAGATAAACTGGAACTTCAATTATCTGAACCTGATACCTATTCAGATAAAAATAAATTTGTACAGACAGAAGCGGCTTATCAAAAACATGCCAAAGATCTTTTACAATTCAACAAAGAATATGAGCAGGTGTTTGAAAAAGTAATGGAATTAGAAACAAAGATGACTGGTTAATACCAACTGTAAAAGGCCAATGAAGAATCAGAGTCGTCTAACCTCTTACTTCTTTCTTCTTACCTCACTAAAAATAAAAAAGCCATCCTTAAGAATAAGGACGGCGTATTTACCTATAAGAGAACCAACAGTGCGTTGAATATATTTACAGTGACTGTTCACTCACAATACGGAATGAACCATCATTATTGATTTGTTTAATACGATAGTAAGATTTTACTCCGGGTGTTTGCTTTGCTTTATAAGAATATGTAAAAGAATTGTCTGCAGAAAAGCCTCCAAGAATAACAGCTACTGATTTGTAAGTAATATTATCTGTGCTGCTTTCTATTTCATAATAAATTTCCTTTGGCTCACTCTGGGCCTTCCATTCAAGTATTACAAAAGAACCCTTCTGTCCAAACTGAACATCATATACTTTAGGCCACTCGGCAGAAGTAACGGGGAAATCAGATGCAAATCCTGTGTTGATAAACAAAAGGATGAATAAGGTGCTTAGTACGGGTACAAGTTTCGTTTTCATATATACACAAATTGATAAAACAATTAATTATAGGATTGGAATCAATTTGGTTCAAAAAGGATTTGGAACGGATTATCAGGATAACTGATGGAAATTGAAAACGGTGTATTAGTTGGGTAGTTTCAGGGCCGGTATCAATTCTGACCGTAAAAATACTGTCTTTTTTCATCTAAGCAAGCTTTTGCCAAAGTTTTTTTCTTTATTTCTTCAGTGTTGATGATGAAGATTTGTTAAACCCTTGCTCAGCCTGCTTTTGCGCTTAAAAAAAATTATCAGAGCTCTTAATAATTAAACTTCATTCCCATAACTACAAAAAAGTAAGAGGGAATATAATTGGCCGAATAGTAAAACCTCCCCTTCTGGAAGCTTTTTGTATTGTATTCAATACCGGCAATCCATGAATTTGTGTTGGTGTTTTTATATACAGAAGACCGCTGAACTCTCACAACTCCTCCATATAGATGAAATGCATCAGTCAATTTTTGCCCTACTTTCAAACTGAAAAAAACCGGCTGTTCGGGATTCAGCAATGCAAAGTAACCGGTACTGACGGTTGTTTTCTTCAGTGCATACCCAACTGAAATATCTCCGCCAAAATTTGCCTGTTTCGCCAGACCTATCCCCCCCTGGAAATAAATCTGGCCATACGATAAGCCGAAGCTCAGAAGAAAAAAGAAAAGTAAAATTGTTTGTTTCATGGTAACCGATTTTTTAATCTGCTGATTTATAAAAGCAATATTGCCCAACTCATTACACCTGATAAATGGAATGCGTTAATAATTGCAAATGCAGAAAAACCATGTTGACGGGAATAAGGAGATACGGCAAAAGAATAAGCTGTTCTTTTTTGCAGCATAGGCCGTAACCTCAATACATAAAGTACCTGATTGACAACAGTTTTCATGTTCAATACCAATTATTAAATCATTCGAAAAAGGAATGGAAAAAAAAGCTGATTTTAGGAAGGATGATTGGTACTGATTAAAATAAGAAGGAGGATTTTATAACTTGATTGAGAGGGACTCGTATTAAGGGTAGCTGTAGTGGTCGGATTCAATCTGAGGTAAAAATAGTGTTATTCCTCAATAAAACAAATATTCTGTTACTGTAATCAGAATAATTAATGTAAGTGCTGAAAAAATACACCATAAATAGAAAAGCAGCCATTTTCATGACTGCTTTTTTTGTGAACCGGATTGGATTCGAACCAATGACCCTCAGCTTAGAAGGCTGATGCTCTATCCAACTGAGCTACCGGTCCAGTTTTTTTGAGAAGAGTGTGCAAAGATAATTTTTAGTACCATTGCATCCAAACCATTGTTCATGGACGTTCAGATTGAAGAAAGCTGGAAGCAGGAACTGAAACAGGAGTTTACAAAATCCTATTTTCAGCAGATCGTTGCATTTCTGAAAACAGAAAGAATCCAGGGCAAAACCATCTTTCCGCCCGGGCCGCTCATCTTTAATGCGTTTACGCAAACTCCTTTTGACAAAGTGAAAGTTGTGATCATTGGCCAGGACCCTTACCATGGACCCGGCCAGGCACATGGACTTTGTTTTTCTGTACAGGACGGCATTCAGCCACCACCCTCTCTTATTAATGTTTATAAGGAAATTGAAAGTGATCTTGGTACGGGTATGCCTGCCCGTTATGGAAATCTTACCAAATGGGCACAGCAGGGTGTATTATTGTTGAATGCATTCTTAACTGTAAGAGCAAATGAACCAGCAAGTCATTCAAAAATTGGCTGGGAAGAATTTACCAATGCAGTCATCAGAAAAATATCAGACGATAAAAAGGGTGTTGTTTTTTTACTGTGGGGAAAATTCGCACAGGAAAAACAAAGCCTGATAGATGAAACCAAACATCATGTATTGAAAGCAGCCCATCCATCGCCTTTCAGTGTTGAAAAAGGTTTTTATGGCTGTAAACATTTTTCAAAAACCAATGAACTGTTATTGAAACAGGGACTTGAACCTATTGACTGGAAATTACCATGAACATACTTAAAAATATACTGGGACGGTTATTTGCTGTATGGGCAATGCTTTTATTTGTCATTACTATGTTGCTCACTTTATTGCCAACGTGGTTGATGGGTTTCTTAAAAGAACCGAAACGTACACATTGGTTTATTCAGCTTTCACGAATATGGATTGGCACGTGGCTGCCCTTAGTCGGCATTCGTTTAAAAATAAAAGGAAGAGAGAAGTTTAAAAAGGGAGAGAATTATGTGGTGGTTTGTAATCATAATTCATTCATGGATGTTCCTGTAATGTCGCCGGGTATGCCCGGGCCGCTTGGAAACAAAACCATTGCAAAAATTGAAATGGCAAGGATTCCTCTCTTTGGATTGATTTACAAAAGAGGAAGTGTACTTGTTGACAGGAAAAGTGAAGAAAGCCGATTGAAAAGTTATACCTACATGAAGCGTGTATTAGAAATGGGATTGCATATGTGCATTTACCCTGAAGGCACACGTAACAAAACCGATCTTCCATTAAAAGAATTTAAAGATGGTGCATTTCGCCTGGCCATTGAAACAAAAAAAGCAATTATACCCGCTGTATTATTCAATACAAGGAAAGTGTTACCAATGAATAAAACTTTTTTCTTCTGGCCATCAAAAATTGAAATGCATTTTTTAGCACCTGTTGAAACAGCTCATTTGAACATTACTGATACAAAACAATTAAGACAGGAAGTTTTTGATTTGATGTGGAAGTATATTGAAGAAAACAAAGGTTGATTTCTTACTGTGGGTAAGTATAAAAGGATCTTGATCTGTTAATCCGTAAATCTCTCAGCATACCTGATTTTGGACTGATGCTTATACTGAATGAACGGTAAATCCCAATTGGAGTTACATTGATTGATAATTGCCAGCAATGCAGATCTCTTGAAATGGCTGTAGTGAGGTATTGTATCTTCATCGTCTGTATATCAAAATTTCCACTTGCCTGCACTTTCCATTTTTCGGTAAGATTAAAATCACCGTTAAAATTTACTGACTGTGTTAACTTGGTTTCAAACCCTGAATAATCCAATTTTAACTGACGGTTTAACTGCAAAGAGTACGAGAGATTAATACTCCAGGGAATATTAAAATCAGCAAACTCATCCGGGTTCCGTTGAATAACTCCCATCTCCCTGCTTGCATCATCAAAATCATTCCGTTGATCTTTCTGATACTGTTCCTTTTCTTTCTGCTTCTTTTCATCCTTTGGTTTACTCTTGAATTGAGTGTTTAAAGAAAGAAAGCCGCTTGTAAAATGTCCCAATGAAAATTTATCTCCGCCCTGCCATGCATATTTATTAATTCTGAAGCCGGTCTTCGGATCCTGTTGATAAGGTGTAATATTAGCCCCTGCTGTTAAGCTGATTTTTTCAAACAGGTTACTGCGCAGATAAAAATTAAAGTCACTCATAGCAAATGAATCAGCTAATAAATTATAACCTGCACTCATACCAAAGCCATCGATCAACCGTACTTTTCTTGATTCATTTTCACCCGTAGTATCTTTTTTGTCCTTCATTTTCATTTCGAGGTTATTATCAATCGAAAAACTTACAGACCCCGATCTGCCTTCCGGAATATTTGCAACAGGATAACCATTGTATTTATCAAACCACATTTCTCTTCCTGTAGAATCAACCTGTGCCCTGTACCATTTATTTTTATTGATATCCGGTTTATAACTTAAGCCAATAGATGGTCTGATCACATGCCGCAATGCCTGCACATTCCCTTTCTTCTTAAAGTTCATGGTTCCGAATAATGCCGTACTGAAGTTTAATCCAAAACTGATTTGCCTCTCGGGATAAAATCCTTTTTGTCCAACCGTTTCTGCAGTTTTTGTTGCCGGGTTCCATTTACGGATGAATGTGCGTGAATGCCATGTTTCATCGAAACTGATTGCCGGACCAATCTGCAATGGCCCCATTGGCGGCAAAGACAGCTGAATCGGAATACTGTGTCTTGCACTCCAGTCGAATGTATCAATGAGTTGTTTTAAACTGAAGGCACTGTCGTAAAATGAAAACTGATTACGGAAACTTCCATTATAGGATACACCTAATTTCTCATACCATTTAGGAGTGCCAACAAATTCCTTTTTCTGAAAAGGATACAATGTATTTACAGTA
>JBEBHT010000286.1:0-5446 GCA_040081135.1 Lacibacter sp.
AAAAATGGCAATTGAGCCGGGTTGCATTGATTTGATAAAGCGCTGACGGTTTTTGCTGAAGAGTTCTGGTTTGATGGGTTGAAATTTCATCAGAATAAAGTTAGATGTGCAAAATAAGATATCGGCAATCCCTACCCAATTCTGTTATCAATAAATCCACAGAAAGTGTAAAACTAACACCTGTTTGTAAAAAGTTTACAAACCATCTACCTGCCTTTTGAGAATTCTTAATAATTACTCTTGTTTGAAGCCACTTACTGAACAGATTCTAACAGTATCGACGAATTAAGGAAAAACATCTAATCACAAACGGTCTCGGGATTTGTTTTGTTCTTACAGAGACTTTACTTTTGGCGCAGTCATTAAACCCAAACGATAGCCATGTCCATACCTACCATCTTTTTTCCCGGGCAGAAATTAGTAAAGCTCGGGTTAAAATTATCCGACAACATTCATTATCAACTAAGCCCTGAGGAATTATGTGCCCAAACTGTTGCACGTGGTCAGGGAGTTTATAATAACTCCGGTGCACTCTGCATCAATACCGGAAAGTTTACCGGGCGGGCGCCAAAAGACAAGTTCATTGTTGAAGATGCCATTACAAAAGATACTGTTCACTGGAATGATTTTAATCAGCCCATTGATGAAAAGTACTTTCACATTCTGTACAAAAAGATGATGGATTATCTCGGCACCAAAGAAGAAATATGGGTGAGAGATTCCTATGCCTGTGCCGATGAAAAATACAGGCTTAACATTCGTGTTATTAATGAAAATCCCTGGAGTAATTTATTTGCTTATAATTTATTTCTCCGTCCGGCAGATGATGAGCTGGAAAGTTTTGAACCTGACTGGCATATTATACAGGCACCTAACTTTTTTGCTGATCCTGCTACTGATGGCGTACGTAATGGCAACTTCGCCATTGTAAGTTTCACCCACAAAATGATTTTAATTGGCGGCAGTGGTTATACAGGTGAAATGAAGAAAGGAATTTTTACTGTTCTCAATTATATTCTTCCCCAAAACAAACATGTATTGAGCATGCATTGCAGTGCCAATGTTGGAAAGAAGGATGATGTAGCAATATTCTTTGGTTTAAGTGGAACAGGAAAAACAACTTTAAGCGCAGATCCTAACCGCAAATTAATTGGTGATGATGAGCATGGATGGGATGAAGATTCTGTATTTAATTTTGAAGGAGGCTGTTATGCAAAATGTATTGATTTAAGTGAAGAAAAAGAACCGGAAATTTTTCAGGCCATCAGGCCGGGTGCCTTGGTTGAAAATATTGGTTTTCTAAAAGGAACTAATACAATTGATTTCAGCGACAAGACCATTACTGAAAATACAAGAGTAAGTTACCCGCTGCATTATATTAGTAATGCATTAGAACCAGCCGTTGCAGGCTTACCAAAAAACATTTTCTTCCTTACCTGCGATGCCACCGGCATTTTACCTCCTATTGCAAAACTCACTCAAGGCCAGGCAATGTACCAGTTCATCAGTGGGTATACTGCAAGAGTTGCAGGTACAGAAGCCGGAGTTACAGAACCTAAATCAACATTCAGCGCTTGTTTTGGTGCGCCATTTCTTCCATTACATCCTGCAAAATATGCAGAGATGCTGGGCAGAAAAATGAATGAACAGAAAGTGAATGTGTGGCTGATTAATACCGGATGGACAGGAGGAAGTTATGGTGTTGGGCAGCGGATAAAACTATCTTATACCCGTGCATTGATCTGTGCAGCACTCAATGGAAAATTGAAAGATGTTGAATTTGAAAACATGCCGATTTTCAATTTTACCATCCCCACCACTTGTGAAGGGGTACCGGCAGAATTACTGAATCCAAAAAATACATGGACTGACAAAGCAGCTTATGACGCAAAAGCAAAGTCTTTAGCTGAACAGTTTGTAACTAACTTCAAAAAATATGCTTCCGGCAGCGGCGAAGAAATCTTAGCTGCAGCGCCGAAAGTGTAGTGGTCGTAATCGATTGTTTGCAAAGAACAAAAACCCCCGCTACTCTTAGCGGGGGTTACTTATTAACAGAATTTAATTGCTTTAACGCTTCTCTGTCCGGTTTTAATGAAAATGTCTGCTTAAACAATTGATTGAATACCAATCTAAACTGATTTACATTACTTATCCCTTTATACCACTTTGAATAATCGGCCCCGGGAAAATATATTGCATTCAGATTATCCATTCTTTTATGTAGCTGATCTTTTGGTAAAAGTGGCCTTGTCCCATGGTCACTCATTATTAGAATAACTGCCTTTCTTTTTGAAGCGGCTTGTATTTCATCAACCCATTTTAATATCCGTTTGTTACAATACACTAAATACTGCACATAGGCGGCTTGTTTTTGTTCTGCTGTATATTGGCGTCGGCTTTTTTCAGAAATTCTGTTACCGGAACTATCCATTAAAAATGGTTCATGAGGAATATTAAGATGAATATAGGTAAATGAAGGTTTTGCTGAATTAGTATCCTGCAACTTTTCCCGCTCAACAGATTCAGATAATGCAGCATTCATCTGATCTAAATATTCATTTTCAACCTGTTGAATAAAATAATTACTGATATTCTTACTAGCAAGATATAATGGCAAACTTTTTTTGATTCGTCCATACAGTGTTTGATTCGTATAAAGCCGGATATTTCCACCCCATAAATCGTTTTTAATCATGGCGGGTGATTCTTGCAAATCAAAAAAAGAGTAATTAATAATCTGATATCCTTCTCTGCTGAAAAAACTGGTAACACTGTTTGTTTTGATTTGCTCAATAGCTTTCCGGTAGGTATAGTGCTTGTTCTCAGCTACTATTTCATTACTGTTCAGGTAATCCATATTGAGCATGGATGCCATAGATAACACAGTCATTCCATAATTGGATACCGAGCTGTCTGCAATATGAAACCCTTTCTGAGAAAGACTGTTGTAAAAAAAAGAGTTGTCAAAAGAGAAAAAGTTTTTTAAAGTATAGTCCCCTGCATACTCATCAAGTACAACAAGGTATACCGAAGGTTTCGTACAGCTATCGCAAATATTTAAAACAGAAGGCCTGTTTATATTGTCAGTTGACTCTGAAACAGCCGTTTTTATGCTTTGTACTAAATCAAAAAGTATAAAAATAAACAATATCAGATTGATATAGTTCAACAGTAACTGCGGCACTGCCTTTCTGAATTGAAGCCAGACAAAAAAAAGAAAAAGAAAAAATAGTGTTACGGGCAGCAAAAAAGGTAATGAAGATAGTGTTGCGGTGACTTTAATTGAAGACAAGAAATCCTGAAAAGCACCAAAAAAAATAAAGACCCCAAGAATGGTTGTAGCAAATAATCCGGCCTTAGTCTTGTTTCCAGTAAAATAAGAATATCCAAAAAATAAAGTAAATCCTGCTGCATTCAATATAAAAGATAATACAAGAATATCCCGAATGAATAAACTTTTTCCGAATTCGTTAAACCCATGCAGTACAAAAAAAAGAATTACCCATATAAAGTGATAATCTGAATTCAGAAGTTTACGCATATGACGTTTTTAAAAAACTCCAGCATGCCCCCTTTTGAATATCAAAACAATCCATACAACTGTGAATCGATCTTATTGATGATTTCACCAAAGTCCTCTTCATTTTCAGCAAACTTGTTCTGATCTACATCTATGATGAGCAATCCACCTTCTTTGTATGTTTCAATCCACTTGTTGTAATATTCATTCAGTTTTTTCAGGTAATCGAGGCGAATATTTTCTTCATATTCCCTTCCACGCTTCTGAATCTGCGCCACTAAGGTTGGCACCGACGCCTTAAGGTAAATCAACAGATCAGGTGGAGATACCATTGTTTTGAGCGTAGAGAAAAAGGAGAAATAATTATCAAAATCACGCTTGCCCATTAAACCCATATCGTGCAGGTTAGGAGCGAAAATATTGGCATCTTCAAAAATGGTTCTGTCCTGGATCACTGTTTCAGTTCCACGTTGAATATCTAACACCTGATTGAGGCGGTTATTCAAAAAATAGATCTGCAGGTTAAAACTCCAGCGGGGCATATCCTCATAAAAATCATTGAGGTAGGGATTATGATCCACATCTTCAAACTGGGGAATCCATTTATAATGCTTGGCCAGCATTTCGGTCAGCGTTGTTTTGCCGGCGCCAATATTTCCGGCAATTGCCACATGTTTTGGTTTTTTACTTTTTGCCATAAATCTGATAAATTCCAATGTCCCATATCCAAAATAGACGGACGTTCAAAGTAAAACATCTTTTTGGATTTTGAGGGTTGAATGGATGGTTTTTTAAAAATAATTGAGCCCCATTGCCTGCCTCACAACTTCGATTGTTTTTTGTGCACTGATCCTTGCTTTTTCAGCACCTTTCAGCATTATATCTTTCAGATATACTTCATCGTTTTGAATAGCTGCGGCCCTTTCACGTATGGGTGCTACAAATTTTGCAATATCCTCACCCAGCTGTTTTTTCAAATCGCCATAGCGGATATTACATCTGTTGAAATCATCCTCAAATTTCTTTATTGTATCAGTACTGCTCATCAACCGCATCAGCTGAAAAAGATTTTCAATATAATCAGGTTTAACTGAGTTGGGTTCAGTTGGCCCTTGGTCTGTTTTCGCCTTCATCACTTTCTTTTTGATCACTTCATCTGTATCAGCGAGGTAAATAGTTGCATTCTGGTTTTCACTCTTGCTCATCTTTCCTGTTCCATCGAGGCTGGGCACTTTTACCAGCTCACCGCCAAAATTAAAAGCCAAGGGTTCAGGAAACACTTCTCCATAACGGTGATTGAAACGGTTAGCAAAGTTTCTGGCCATTTCCAAATGCTGTTCCTGGTCTTTTCCTACAGGAACATACTTAGCCCTGTGCAAAATAATATCAGCTGCCTGTAAAACCGGGTATGTTAATAATCCAGCGTTCACATTTTCAGGCTGCATCCGAACCTTATCTTTAAATGTAGTTGTTTTTTCCAGCTCACCCTTATAAGCCAGCATATTTAAATACAGATACAATTCAGCTGTTTCAACAATATGGCTCTGACAATAAAGGGCAACTTTATCAGGATCTAACCCACAGGCGATATTTTCTGCAAAAACTCGTTTTACATTTTCTCTCAGCTCCTTTGTATCCGGATGAGTGGTTAATGAATGCCAGTCGGCCACCATGAAATAACATTCATATTGATCCTGCATCTTTACATAGTTCTGCATGGCACCAAAATAATTTCCCAGGTGCAGGTAACCTGTGGGGCGAATACCACTCATGACTATTTCTCTCTTTGTACTCATAACTTTTTTCTTTTCAACCTAACAAGTAAGGCGGCGAAGATAATGAGAGTTTTGTATGCAGAAACTCTGCATTTTCATTCCCGGTAAGAAATGTATTGATATAAAAAATCCCCTTGTTGTCAAGGGGATT
>JBEBHT010000287.1:0-5384 GCA_040081135.1 Lacibacter sp.
TAGTTGCAACGTGTTTAAACGTACCCCTAAGGAAGGCTGTCCAACCAATGGAAAGAATGTAGGAGCTGAAAAGCTTTTGAGTGGTGAAAAAGTAAAAAGAGCAAAAAAATTTAATAGCTAAATAAAGAAAATAACAGGATACTAACCCTGTATCAATAACACCAAAAAAATACCACTATGAATCCCACATTACGCAACCATGTTGGATATAGCGAGGCGATCCTTGATGACGATGCCAGCTACGAAAAATTTCATCGTTGGGCCGATCTTCTGGCAGACAAACTGAAAATCTCCTTCACCAAGAAGTTGGATGATTTCGAGGCTTTGTACTGGGACTTTCTTTACAAAGGAACAGCCCTTACTCTCACGTTTAATATTTTCAACGGCATTTCTGTTTTTCCTTCACTGGAAGAAAAAAGCGAACATTTTGAAAATGCAGCCATCGCTGAACTAGTGGATGCGTTGAAAGATGCTGATCCTTCAGAAGTCTGATGATTAATATTTCTTTTCCTCTATCGTGGCCAGTATGCCACAATAACTGATGTATCGCAACGGATGAATGGTTTCATTTGCAACTGCCGATTTGATGGCGCAGTTAGGCTCTTCCAGGTGCAGGCAATTATTAAACTGGCAATCGTTGATCAGCACTCTCATTTCAGGAAAATAATGCGATAATTCCTGTTTACTGATATCCACTAAACCAAATTCTTTTACTCCAGGTGTGTCGATGATCTTACCGCCAAAAGGCAGATCGTACATTTCTGCAAAAGTTGTTGTGTGCATACCTTTCCCGCTCCAGCCACTTACTTCTTCTGTACGTAAGTCAAGATCGGGCATAATTGCATTAATAAAGGTTGATTTGCCAACTCCTGAGTGCCCGCTGACTAATGTGATCTTATCCTTCAGCATCTCTTTTACAGCATCAACACCTTCGTTTTTTTCCATGGACATGAGGAACACTTTATAACCAACCGCTTCATACATGTCCTTCCACTCTTCATAGAGATCCATTTCCTTCTTGCGGTAAACATCCGACTTGTTGAAAACGATTACACTGGGAATATGATAAGCTTCTGATGCAATAACAAAACGATCAATAAAACCCTGCGAGGTTCTGGGTTCTTTCATGGTGGCAAACAGCATGCTTTGATCCAGGTTGGCAGCAACAATATGATGCTGGTATTTTTGATGGGGCGATTTACGGTTGATGTAATTCCTCCTCTCATAAATTTCAATGATCATGGCGGTTTGCTCCAGTTCATTTTCCATCTCCACCTCTACAATATCGCCTACAGCAATGGGGTTGGTAGATGTAATGCCGTCGATCTTGAATTTTCCTTTGATACGTGCACGCACAAAATCACCGGCTTCGGTTTTTGCAACATACCAGTTACCTGTTGATTTATAAATGAGTGCCTGCATTGATTGCAAAGAAAAGGAATAGATTGCCACGGAGGCACGGAAACCACGGAAAAACATACCGCTTTGTGTTATTGACTGTTTTTCACAGGCATTCTATCTTTCCAAACAAAATCATCACATATGGCATCAGACATAAGAATAGATAACTTTCCATTGAAAAATGAAACTGATATAATCATTGGATTGGGAATTGAAATTCATAAGATACTGGGGCACGGTTTTATGGAAATCGTTTATAAAGATGCGCTTGAATATGAATTGAAAACAAACAATCACAGTTACAAACGTGAAAAAGAATATGCAATCCCGTATAAAAACATCATTCTGCCGCATAAGTTTTATGCCGATTTTATAGTTTTCGACTCTGTAATACTTGAGATTAAAGCAAAAGATGGAATTGCAGATGAAGATTATGCTCAAACAATTAATTACTTAAAATGCTCTGAATGTAAGGTGGGGCTCATCTTAAACTTCGGAAGAATTAAACTTGATATTAAGAGAGTAGTTTACTGATCTGTTTGAATTTTAACTCCGTGTATTCCGTGCCTCCGTGGCAATTATGGAAACTTTCGAAGCATTTTATACCGTAACAAAACTTCAATCAATAATAATACAGCAGCTGCAATTGCAAGCAGGTAAAATTCTTCAGCATAACGTGCAAAGCTGCTGGTTTCAATTTTTGATTTCTCAAGTTTGTCAATTTCAGTATATATATTCGACAGGCTTTCATTGTCTTTAGCCCGGAAATAACTGCCACCTGTTTCTCTTGCAATTTCGGTAAGCAGTCTTTCATCAATGTTCACTTTTTCCATACTCCTTACTATTCCGGCCCTTGTTTGCTGTGGCATACTGGCAAAACCTTCTGTGCCCATTCCAATCGTGTACACTTTAATATTGTAAGCTTTTGCTATTTCCTTGGCAGTATTGGGCGGTATCATGCCACCGTTATTCTCACCATCAGTTAAAAGAATAATGATCTTACTTTTTGATTTGCTTTTTTTCAACCGCTCCACGCTTGTTGCCAAACCTGAACCGATGGCTGTACCATCCTGCAGAATACCACTTCGTACTGCATATATCTGGCTCTTCAGTGCAGCATGATCAGTAGTAATGGGACATTGTGTAAACGGTTCACCGGAAAAAATGACCAGGCCAATCCGGTCTGTTTTTCTTGCATCCACAAAATCGGCAGCTACTTTTTTCATCGCCTCCATCCTGTTGGGGCTGAAATCCTCTGCCAGCATACTTCCGCTTACATCCATGCACAGAACAATATCAATTCCTTCTCCTTCCACACGTTCTTCATTACTTCTTGTCTGAGGTCTTGCAATGGCAACAATTAACAATGCCAATGAAAGTAACCGCAGAACAAAGGGTAAATGACGCATGATACTTACCGAACTGCTTTGCTTTCTGTAAATACCTAAAGAAGAAACGGTAACTGATGAGGAAGAATTTTTATTCCGAAGTATATACCATACAATCAATACGGGCAATAATAATAACAGCCATAACAGGAAAGGATATGCAAAGACAATATGTTGATACCATTCATTAATCATTGGGCTTCCTTTCTATATCCAGTTTTTTAATTACAGTTTCGGTTCCCTGCAAAGCATTCATCCAGTCATCTTTTGGTGCGGTGAACTTTGCAAACTTAACAGCATCAGCAAGCCTGAGTGTTTGTGCAAAAAAAATTACTTGGTCATTCAGCAAATGCGGTTTCAAATCCATCATCAGCTCATCTGTTGTAACACGGGAAAATGGCTGACGAAGGCTTCGCTCAAAATATCGTTTTACAGCCTGCGATAATTCAGAAAAGTTTTGCTTCTGTTCCAACTGTTCGTTCCAGCTTTGCTGTTTCAGTTTTTCAATTGTTCTGATAAAATCTTCCAGCGGAGAGTAGTTCGAAGCTTCATCAGCAACAATGATTTTCTTTTTCTTCCATCGTCTGAATAAAACAATCAGCAGCAGCAAACTGATTACTGCAGCTGCAGCAACAGCATAACCAATCCATTTTTCACCACCATTCACTTCAATGATCGGCTTTACATCATTCAAAACCTGGCTGCCTGTTGTATCGTACTCAATTAAAATTTCTTTTGCAGGGAACTTCAACATCAGTGGTTTGTCATTCACATTCGACGGAACAACAACTTGGATATTATCAATGGACCATAAGCCACTGTCGAAACTGGTAACGGTTATTTCACGCTTTAAAATATCTGAAGTATCAAAGCTTACATATTCAAAGTGAGGGATACTGTCGGGGAACTTCCACTGTACACCGGCATTCCGGTCAATTGCTTTCAGTTCAAGTGTGATCTTAAATGGTTCACCAATGAATATTTTTTCTTTATCGGAAGTAATAACCGGAGTGATCTGGGCAAATGAAAACAATCCCATAAGCATACATCCAACCGATATAACAAATACTCTTCTGATCATCTGCTCCTGTTAATAAAAAATTTCTGTAACACTTTTACATAGTCATCTCCAGCACGCATATGGAGCAGGTCGGCACCGGCTTTCCGAAATACATCTTTTACATAATCATTATGCTTGTGAAAATCTTTTTCGTAGTCAAATCTTACCTGTGCATTCGATGTATCAATCCACCGTTGCTCACCTGTTTCAGCATCTGCAACCTGAAGCAATCCTGCATCAGGCAGTTTCATATCCAGCTGATCATAAATTTTAATGCCGATTACATCGTGTTTCTTTGAAGCAACACGTAAAGCATCCTCATAACCGGCACCTAAAAAATCACTGATCAAAAAACAAATACTTCTTCTGGGACAAACATTATTGAACATCCTGAAAGCATCATGATAATTTGTTTGCTTCGACTTTGCATCATTGCTCAGCATTTCCCTTACAATGTACAGTGTATGCTGCTTTGCTTTTTTTGGTGCAATAAATTTCTGCACTTTATCGCCAAACAAAATGGCGCCAACTTTATCATTATTGTTTACCGCAGAGAAAGCAAGCACTGCTCCAATTTCAGTCACTAAGTCTTTTTTTCGTTGCAGATGTGTACCAAAACTGATACTGGCACTGTTATCAATCAATAAAAATAAACTCAATTCCCGTTCTTCTTCAAATACCTTGCTGTAAGGGTGCGCATACCGGGCACTCACATTCCAGTCAATAAACCGGATATCATCACCTGGCTGGTATTCCCTCACTTCTTTATAGCTCATACCCTGTCCTTTGAATGCCGAATGATATTCACCCGTGAACAAATGATTGGTGAGCCGCTTGCTTTTAATTTCAAGTGCCCTTACTTTTTTTAATATTTCTTCTGTAGTTAACATACCCTCCAAACCTCCCTGAAGGGAGGCTTTACTGTTGAATGTTTATGATCTGATGATTATATGTTTATCATTTGAGTGTTATTATACATTCCCCTTCAGGGGTTAGGGGCTTAAGGAACCTTTACCGTATTCAACACCTGTTTAATAATTTCTTCTACAGAAATATTTTCGGCTTCTGCTTCATAGGTAAGTCCAATACGATGACGCAACACATCTGCTGCAATCATCCGTACATCTTCAGGCAATACATACCCTCTTTTATTGATGAAGGCAACTGATTTGGATGCTAATGCCATATTGATTGATGCTCTTGGTGAACCTCCATAAGCAAGTAATGGCTTCAGATTACTTAACCCAACCTGCTCAGGTTTACGGGTGGCAAAAACAAGATCAAGAATATAGTTCTCTATTTTTTCATCCATATAAATAGTACGTGCCAGATCTCTTGCATCCATTACTTCACGCATAGATACAACGGGATTAATGGTAGGCGTTGCTATTTGTTGTGTATTCTGGCGAATGATCATTAACTCTTCTTCTTTCTTTGGATAATCAATCACCACCTTCAGCATAAAACGATCCTGCTGTGCTTCAGGCAAAGGATAGGTTCCTTCCTGCTCTAATGGGTTTTGAGTAGCAAGAACA
>JBEBHT010000288.1:0-5376 GCA_040081135.1 Lacibacter sp.
TATTTGCTGAATATTATTTTCTGCGATTAAACTCACATTAAAAACAGTATCTGTATTCCGGTTGATCCTGTTCTGCTTCACAAAGAAATAACAATTGAAATCAGTTGCCGGAAATATCCAGGTTGAGGAACTGTTTGCAAGAAATAAAATATTCCCTTTAACTAAGCTTCCGGCAGTATCTGTTTTGTGCTGAGATATCATCTTCAGATTATCTTCAATCCTGTTTACAATCCGGTGAGCATAGCCCGCAGCAGCAATTGCTGTAATTGAAACGGTTACCACAGCAAAACAAATAACAACCGCTTTTCTGAAATAATTGTGGTTTATAATTCCCTTAAAATTCATAGATTCTTAAAAATTAATCCGCTCCTTCTCTATCACATGCGGCCTGTTCTGGGCATACCGTTGCAGATTAATGATATACTCGCCCAGTATGCCAATGAAAAATAATAGAATGGAAAACATAAAAAATCCACCTACCACCATGGGTGCAACACCGAGGGTAATGCGGTCCCAATAAAGCAGTTTATAGATGAGATAGCCAATTGAAATTAACATGCTTATCAGGGCCATGAAGAAACCTCCCATGGTAGCCAATCTTAGTGGAACCAAAGAATGCGAGGTAATCCCTAAAACGGCAATATCATATAAAGTATAGAAATTATTCTTTGATATACCACGATGCCGTACAGGCTGTCGATATGTGATTTGCTTCACCGGATAACCGAGCTCCATCACCAATCCACGGAAATAAGGATAGGGTTCATTGAACATTCGCAAATGCTCTATTATTTTTTTATCGTAAAGTCCGAAACCGGTATAATTTTTAATCAGCTTAACGGTGCTTAATCTATTCATGAATTTATAAAACGACTTTCGGATGAAAAAAAACATTGGAGATTCATCACTGTTTTCCTTCACGCCAACCACAACTTTATACCCGCTTTCCCACTCTTTAATAAAATCCGAAATCAGTCCGGGAGGATCCTGTAAATCTGAAACAAGCAAAATGACTGCATCGCCTGCTGCAGACAGCAAACCATGATAAGGAGAAGTGATATGTCCGTAATTCCGGTTGTTGACGATTACTTTTATTGATTTATTGTCGGTTGCAAGTTCACGCAGAATATCCACTGTTCTGTCTGTCGAATGATTATCAATAAAAATGTGCTCAAACAAATAATCAGGGTGCTGTTCAATTACTGCCTGTACCTGGCTGCATAGTTCCCGGATATTTTCCTGCTCATTATAACAGGGACTTACAATACTTATCAATTTTTTTTCCATTTTCCTTTATCAGTTTTGGGTTGATGTATGGCTGATTATCTTATTGGCTTCAGCTCAGCAACAGGAAGTGTTCATTTTTTATTTGGTATTAACAACGCATATAAATAAAGTTCAGGTCATACATGCCTGTGATTACATTTCCCTCTTTTATGTTCCTTCCATTTCATTCGGCTTAAAGAACGGCTCCATTTCTGTAATAGGTTTACCAAAGGCAATTTTGGGATATACATTGGTCTTCATATCAATCATTACCTGCAGTAAAAAAGGTTTGTCGGGTTGCTGCCACATTTGCTGCAAACCCTCTGCAATATTCTCCTGTGTATGTACTGTATATGCATCAATACCATAAGCACCCGCCACTTTAGAAAAATCCGGTGCACTGTAACCCCATACCGTGCTTTGATGTTTACTGTCGAAATAACTGTCCTGGAACTGCCGTATCATACCCAGCGACTGGTTGTTGACAACCACAATCTTTACCGCTAACTGCCTTCGAAAAATAGTTTGAAGTTCCTGTATATTCAACTGCATACTTCCATCCCCAATAATGGAAACAACCGGTTGCTGCAATGCAAGGCAGGCACCAATAGATGCAGGTAATGCAAAACCCATTGCACCCATTCCACCCGATGTTAGAAAAAACTGTTCGGCATTTAACTCTACCGACTGTGCCGTCCACATCTGATGGCTTCCAACATCAGCTATAAATGCACCTGCTTTACCCGAAGCCTGCGACAGCTGATGAATAAATAGATTGGGGTTAATACCGGTTGCATCTTTCAGCTCTAAATGATCGGGCCATTCTTCTTTCAACTGCTGTATGCGGCTGTACCAGTTTTCAAATGGAGCAAGCTGCATGTTCTGCACCCGTCTGTTTGCTTCCTGCAAAAACCAACGGATATCACACACGGCCGATACACAGTCTTTCACCCTGTTGTTGATCTCGCCAGCTTCAATATCAATATGGTAGATTTTTTTATTGCCTTTAAAGCCATTTACATCAGCACCTGTTTGACGTATATCCAAACGACTTCCGATCACAATTAACAGGTCGGCTTCCCCTATACTTAGGTTGGCCCACCTGTTGCCGTATGCGCCAATAAATCCTGTACGTAATGGATGATCATACGGTATTACATCAACAGCCAGTAAGGATGTAATAACAGGAATTCCTGTTTTTTCAGCAAACTGTAAAAATGCTTTTTTTGAAAAACTGCTTTGAACACCACGACCGGCTAATATCAAAGGATTTTTTGCAGCAGCAATCGTTGCAGCTAACTCATCCCAGTTAAAATCGTCAGCAATAATCAGTTCAGTTGTACCTGGCTGAATAAACGTAAAATCATTTTCAGTAACGTCTATATCGGCCCGTTGAATGTTCATGGGTATATCAATCAGCACAGGGCCGGGCCTTCCGCTCATGGCTGTTATAAATGCATGCTTTAAAATGGCTGGCATTTCTGCAGCATCTTTTACCTGTATGGTTGCTTTGGTAACAGCCGCTGCCATTTGTACAATATCTGTTTCCTGGAACCCGAGCTGCCGTACAGCCAAATCGCCTTTTTGCTCGTGCTGGTTTACCTGCCCGGTAATAAATACAGCCGGCACTGAATCGAAATAACAACTGCCAATACCTGTTAACAGGTTGGTTGCACCCGGACCACTGGTTGCCAATGCAACACCGGGCACTTCACTTATTCTTGCAAATCCATCGGCTGCAAATGCCGCAGCCTGTTCGTGATGCATGGATATAATGTCGAAGCCTCCCTGCTCGTACAATGAATCAAGAATATGTGTAATCATGCCTCCTGACAATTCGAACACATGTGTTACTTTCTGAGCATGCAGAAAGCGGGCTATATAGTCTGAAACTTTCATATTGATGAATTATAATTTAATATTGTTTTTGCAAGTCCCTCGTTTAGAGAAACAATTGGCGACCATCCTGTATTCCTGGATATTTTTTCAATGCTGCCACATAAAAAATGCAATGCGGCATCGGGCTTATAACCCCATTGTATTTCACCTTTATAGCCGGTGAGCTGTTGAATTGTTTCAACCACTTCTTTTAATACCACTGTTTTACCACTGGCTATATTGTAAACTCCTGCATGATTGATTAATGAGCCAAGTGCTGCTGCTGCATCGTTAACAAACAAATAATCCCAATGCTGTGTGCATGAACTCACCTGCGGAACCTCTTTCTCAAACATAGTTTTGATAAGATAGGAGATCAACGTTTCCTGATGATCGTTGGGGCCATACACAGAAAATATCCTGGCCCAGCTGTGTACCATGTTATAGCTGCTGCAGAGAGTTTGTGTTTCGTTACAAAGCTTTTGCTTGGTACTGCCATAACCCGTTACTGGTTTACAATTCTCCGTTTCACTGAGTATGCTGTTTGCCACTCCATACTCGGCTTGGCTGCCGGCACCGATCCATTGTTTACAACCTGCTTCCTTTGCCAGCTTCACCGAATCGATTGTTAACCGGTAATTGTACAGGTTGTTTTCTTCGCTGTTGCGTTGCGTGTTATCTACTCCACGCCAGGCAAGATGAAAAAACACATCGGGCTTCCAGCTTTGCACATCATCTGCACAATCAAGCAGTGAATCATTGTAACTGATCGTGTTTACCTGCGGTTGTACTGTTTTATTACGCACCAGTACACAAACTTCATGTTTCCCTGTCAGTAATTGCTTTACCAATGATCTGCCGATAAAACCATTACTTCCTGTAACTATAATCCTCATTTAAAAAACCGAAACAGGTTATTTTTTAAGATACTGTGCGATGCTGTCAATGATATAATCGTAATGCTGCTCTTCAAGCCCGGGCCATACGCCCAACCAGAAAGAATTATTCATAACTATATCTGTATTGGTAAGATTGGTATGAATACGGTGCTGTACGTTGATGTAAGCCGGTTGTTTAATCATGTTACCACCAAACAAAAGCCTGGTGCCTATTTTTTTCTCTTCGAGAAAACGCACCAGTTCATTTCTGTTTACAGTACTGCCTTCACGAACAGTTAAAAGGAAACCAAACCAACTGGGGTTGCTGTTGGCTGTTGCTTCGGGCAGTATAAAATGTTCTTCAAACTGTTTTATTTTTTGATAAAGAGTTTGAAAGTTGGCTCTGCGTTTTTCTACAAAGCCATCCGCTTTTTGTAATTGACTGAGGCCAATTGCAGCCTGTGTATCCGTTGCCTTTAAGTTAAAACCAATATGCGAATAGGTATACTTATGATCATAACCGCAGGGTAACTCACCCAAACATTGATCGAAACGTTTACCACAGGTATTATCTTTTCCGGGTTCGCACCAGCAATCACGACCCCAGTCACGAAAACTTTCAGCAATTTTTTTCAATGAAGCATTGTTAACCAATACAGCACCGCCTTCGCCCATGGTAATATGATGAGCAGGGTAAAAAGAAAGTGTTGCCAAATCGCCAAAGCTTCCTGTTTTTTTACCGTTATAGGTTGCACCCAGCGAATCACAATCATCTTCAATTAACCAGAGGTTGTATTTTTTTGCAACCTGCATCACCACTTCAAGATTAAACGGATTGCCCAATGTATGGGCAATCATGATTGCTTTTGTTTTAGATGTTACAGCGGCTTCTATCTGCTCTGCCTTAATATTATAAGTCGGTATTTCAATATCTAAAAAAACAGGTATACAACCATATTGTATCATGGGATTAATGGTAGTGGGAAATCCTGCTGCTACAGTAATTACTTCATCGCCCGGCTTAATTGCTCTGTCGCCCAGCTTGGGGCTGGTGAGAGCATAAAAAGCAACCAGGTTGGCCGAAGATCCTGAGTTAACAAGTAATGAAAACCTGCTTCCGAAATAACTTGCGAGGTCACGTTCAAAGATGGCAGCATATCTTCCCGTTGTAAGCCATCCATCGAGTACAGCATCAACTCCCATCAGTAAATCCTGTTCATCAATTACTTTTCCGGTAACAGGTATATAATCTTCACCCGGCACAATATTTTTGCGGATTGATTTAGCGGCTACCGCCGAAAGCAGACCTGCCAGCTCTTCATTCAAATTCTTATACTGCATGAATCAATTCTTT
>JBEBHT010000289.1:0-5368 GCA_040081135.1 Lacibacter sp.
GGAACTGATCTACGTTATCTTCAAGATATAGATAAATCATATAATATAATTATTAAAGACGGGGTCAGAGATAACATAAAAAGATTACTAAGAGATATTGAAAGTTTAGAGTTGATAGTCACTCTCCGTGCTTCATACAAACTTCACTCATTTTTGAAAAAACTTAATGAAGTCGAGACTGAACGAAGTGTAACAGATGAAGAAAGCAATGAGTTAAAAGAGATTTTAAAGGAGATTCGCCATACGATGACTGCAGAAGCAAATGGTATTTTTGCATTTATTACAGTTGAAAAAAGATACGAACTATCAAAACTACTAGACAAAATAGACAAATTATTTTCCCCAACGATTTATTCTAATTTACCCCAAATGGCTCAGTATGATTTTAATGAAGCAGGAAAATGTATTGCCTTCGAAAGATCTACAGCAGCAGCATTTCATATCTTAAGAGCAACCGAAGTAGTAGTAAGATTGTATTATCAAAAATTCCTTAGAAAAAAACCTGATGGAAAAACGTGGGGACAATTATTAAATGAATTAAAAAATAAAAATAAAGGCAAAAAACCAAATTCAGTGACTATAAATCATCTTTTTAATATAAAAGATTCATTTAGAAATCCTACTCAACACCCCGATAAAATTTATGACATTCAAGAAGTTCAGGATCTGCTAAGCGTATGTATTGATGTTATAAATAAAATGACAGCAGAAATTAAATAAATGTGCATTACATAGCATTGCCCCCACTGGCGCAGGCCTCCTGCCTGATGCCAATGCGTCACTAAATTATATAATTCTGTAACTTTCTGCTGTGAGTTCAAAGTATAAGTTTACAGATAAACAAGTAACTTATTTTATAAAAGCGGCCTATAATAACGTAAATTGGAGCGTTGGGCGCTATCATATAATATTTACATTCGATGCATTTATTCTTATACTTTATTTTTCTTTTTGCTTTCGCATTTAGCTGTTCCAGCCCTAAAACATCTGTTAATGAACAGTACTGTTTTGTCAAAATTGATAGCTTTATGCGTAGCATTGATACTATTCAAATTGAAATTGAAAATTTCTCTGTACACGACTCAATTGAGGTTAAAGATAAGTCTGTTAAAAAGGGCGAAGGAAGTGTTTTTCACTTTGATCCATCAGGGAATCTTAGTGTATACGCATTTATGGTAGACCGGCCATATTCAAATTTTATGATCGTATATGATTCTCCCACTGGCGCAGGCCTCTGGCCTGATGCCAATGCGTTACTTCTCTCTGTAATTCGTAACTTTCTGTTATGAGTTCAAAGTATAAGTTTACAGATAAACAGGCAACCTATTTTATTACAGCAGCTACGGTTGATTGGGTCGATGTTTTTACACGAAATGAATACCGGGAGATTTTACTCGACAGTTTTCGTTACTGTCAGAAAAATCAGGGATTACAAATACATGCATGGGTATTAATGCCTAACCACTTTCACATGATCTGTTCATTTATGGACGACAATGATCCGGGCATGGTTATAAAAAACATCAAAAGCTTTACTGCTTTAAAAATCATTGATGCTGTTATCAATCATCCGCAGGAAAGCAGAAGAGAGTGGATGCTGGATGTGTTTGAAAAAAACGGCACAGCAAATAAAAGCAATCAGCGCTTCCAGTTCTGGCAACATGAAAACCATCCTGTATTGTTAGATACAAATGAAATGCTGGAGCAGCGGTTAACTTACCTGCATGAAAACCCGGTACGTGCAGGTTTTGTATCCGTACCGGAACATTGGTTATACAGCAGTGCAATTGATTATTATACTGTCACTCAAAAAGGATTGCTTGATCTTGTTTTATTAAAATAATTCTTTTTGAAGATAAGTAACGGGTCGGCATCAGGCCAGAGGCCTGCGCCAGTAAAAGCTTGCCGCCTCACTCACAGTAATTAGAAGATATATTCCCAGCTAAAACCCTCATTTTCATCCACTTAAACCGTATTCTACAGCGTCTTTTTTCATATCTGCAGCGTCTTGAACGACATCTGCACTGCCTTTTTTTCATTCTACGCTGCCTTTATTTCATTCCGCAGTCTCTTGAACGATATCTGCAATAGCTTTATTCACATCCGCAGTTTCTTTATTCACAGCTGCGCTGCCTTTTTTTCATTCTGCACTGCCTTTATTACATTCTGCAGCGTCTTGAACGATATCTACAGTCGCTTGAACAATAACAAAAATCAATTTATACAAAACAGTAATGCAATTCCCGCAAAGTGGTATTGCATAAAAAATCTTCTTTCCCAGCAACGTCCCGGGGCAGAGACGTTGCTAAAAAAATCATTAAACAAATAATTTTTTATCTTCTCCGTTAAATTATGATGACTGTTAAACTATTTAAACTTACGTTGCCCGGACTATTGTTGTCAATTTTTGTACATGGACAAACGCTGCCAACAAAAAAGCAAGGCAATAAAGAAACGGCTCCTGCCAGTATTCGGCAAGAACAAAAGTGGTGGAACTTATTATATTACAACATTGATATAACACCTGATTATGGAAGAAAATATATAACCGGAACAAACAGTATCACATTTTCCGCTTTGCAGTCCGGTACAATACTGCAAATTGACTTGCAAAAGCCAATGCGAATTACCAGTGTGAGGTGGAAAGACAAAAGCATTGTTTTTAAACACAGTAAAGAAGACACTTACCTCGTAATTTTTCCAAAACTTATCAAAGCGGGTGAGAAACAAACAATATCCATTCAGTTTGAAGGAGAGCCGAAAGAATCAGTAAAGCCACCCTACGACAATGGCTGGATATGGGCCAAAGATTTAAAAGGGCGACCATTTATCAGTGTTGCATGTGAGGGTTCAGGGGCAAGCATCTGGCTGCCATGCAAAGATGTTTTGTATGATGAACCTGATAATGGTGTTTCTTTCAGCATCACGGTGCCCGATACATTAACAGCGGTTGCCAATGGCAGACTTAAAAAAAGATCAACCAGCAAACAGGGTACCACTACTTATACATGGAAGGTAGTAAACCCAATCAACAACTATAGCATTATCCCCTGCATTGGAAAATATGTCAGTTGGCATGAGAACTATGCCGGATTAAAAGGAAACCTTGATTGTGATTATTGGGTATTAGATTATAACCTTACAAAAGCAAAAAGTCATTTTAAACAAATTGATACAATGCTGAGAGCCTTTGAATACTGGAGTGGTTCTTATCCCTTTTACGAAGACGGTTATAAAGTGGTGGAAGCTCCTATGGACGGTATGGAACATCAAAGTGCATTGGCCTATGGCAATGGCTTTCAAAACGGCTTAAAAGGAAAAGACCTTATTTCAGGAAGTGGCTGGGGGCTTAAATTCGACTTCATCCTGGTGCATGAAAGCGGGCACGAATGGTTTGGTAACAGCATTACTTCCAGTAACTATGGAGATGGCTGGATACATGAAGGATTTACAAAATACCTGGAAACACTATACACATCCTATGTATTCGGTACAGAAGCAGGTAATGACTACGCAATTGGAACATGGAAAAGAATAAAGAACGATGAACCAATTTTAGGCACAAATACTTCTGACAAATATTATAAAGCCAGTGCAATGCTTCATATGATAAGACAAATAATTGGAGATTCATTGTTTAGAGAAGTTCTCACAGGATTGAATAAGGAGTTTTATCATCAGACAGTTACTACAAATGAAATATTGAATTATTTCAACCGCTGCACAAAAAAGGATTTTACAAACATTTTTGACCAGTACTTAAAAACAATCCAGATACCCACACTTAGTTACTCTTTTAAGGACAGTGTATTCCGGTATCGTTGGGAAAACTGCATAAAAAATTTTTCGATGCCACTAAGAATAACCTTTGATGGAAAAAACTTCCAATTCATTTTTCCGTCAACAGAATGGCAAACGTCTAAAGTTTCAACAACCAGTTCAGAAGGCTTTCATGTTGACAGAAACTTCTACATAACCGTTAGAGAAAACAAATGATCAATAAACGAACGCATAAGAAAAAGGGCGGGGTTTGATTACCTGTACACACAAATTCAGACTTAAAGTTCAAGCTCGTATCGAATTTAAGGGTAGAGTTACAAAGAATTTACACTTCGTTACATTGATTTTACAACTGTAAGCAAAATACATTGTCCTCTATCACTATTGTTGCATAAATACAATTTTGATGAAGAAAATAAGTGTGCTTCTTTTCGTACTACTGATTGCATCGACTGTTTCTTTTGCGCAACAAAGTATCCCCTCAAAGCTAAAAGTCTTTATTGATTGCAGCAACACCTGGTGCGATATGCAATATATAAGGTCGGCCATAAATATTGTAGATTTTTTGCTTGACAACACTGCAGCCGATGTGCATGTCCTTATTACCAGCCAAAGCACAGGCAGCGGCGGAGACCAATACCAGCTTATTTTCTTTGGGCAGAAACAGTTCAAAAACCAAACTGACACACTGCGTTTCAGTACAGACCCGAATGCCACAGAATTTGAAGAAAGAGAGTTGCTGTTGAAATACCTTAAAACAGGACTTATTCCTTTTATTGCTAAAACAGCAGCTATTAAACATATTGAAATAAGTTTAAAGACAACAGACACAACTGCGGCAGGTACTGCTAATTCCACCCATACAAAAGACCCATGGAATGCCTGGGTAATACGCATTGGCGCAGATGGAAATATTAATGCAGATGCTAACTATAAAAACGCCAATTATAGTGGCAATTTTTCTGCAAACAGAATTACAGACAAACTAAAAACAGGCATGGGTGTGAGCTGGGGTACGAACAAATCCACTTTTGAATATGAAGAAAACGGGACGATAGAAAAGTTTGTGGTCAATAATCATAATTGGTCAATCAACCAATACCTCGTTAAAAGCATCAATACCCACTGGAGTTGGTCGTATGAAATAAAATACAACCAGAATACTTTTTCTAATAATAAGGGGCGTGCCTTACTGCGGGCAGCAGTTGAATACAATATCTTTCCTTATGAAGAAGTAAATAATAAATCATTTACACTAAGCTATGGGCTTACTGCAAGAAGGAATTATTATTACGACACGACCATTTATGATAAAACAAAGGAATCCCTGTATGGCCATCGGGCAACCGCCTATCTGTCTCTCAATCAGAAATGGGGTAGCTCTTATGCAGGCATAACTTATAATAATTATTTTAACAACTGGAAATTTTTTAATCTTGGAATTGATGTTTACACCAGTGTCCGCAT
Source organism: Lacibacter sp. (assembly GCA_040081135.1). Classification (GTDB taxonomy): domain Bacteria; phylum Bacteroidota; class Bacteroidia; order Chitinophagales; family Chitinophagaceae; genus Lacibacter. The sequence continues at coordinate 5,248 of JBEBHT010000289.1, forward strand.
TACAGGTGGTTTATCATTCTACATTATGGCTTTTGGCGGCCTTACCCGTGACCAGATTTTTCTTGTAAAAGGAAATACGACACCTGAAGAAGTATTGGCAAGAAGACGGCAACTTGCTTCG
>JBEBHT010000290.1:0-5367 GCA_040081135.1 Lacibacter sp.
CGGCCATAAATACCAATACTGCCGGTAATACCCAGGTCTTCGCCTGTTTCAGAACCAATACCCATCGTATTGTCAAATACATCATCATATACTGCTTCGGCCTCACTGTTACTGGCAGTGCTTTCAATAGTAGCAGTTTCGTCCTGCGTAGAACTGCTTTCCTTTTTACAGGCAGTAAATGTGAGAGCACCAAAGAGCAGGAATGCTAATGTGCTTTTTGAAATAATGTTGCTTGTTTTCATGATATACGCTTTTTTAGGTTTTTAATTAAACGAACAATACAAAGACTGTATGAGGCGGGGTTGGTTTAAAGTCTGTTAATTTTTTTTCACAATTTGCCGTTTTCAGGCAGTTTTGGCGGATTATTTCCACCCTGCCCGGATTACACCTTAATTTTGCCTCCCTTATGCAAATAATAGATACGCATACCCATCTTTATCTGGAAGAGTTCCAAGGCGATATTAAGGAGGTGATTACCAGGGCAACCGCTGTTGGTGTAGCTAAATTTTACCTGCCGAATATTGACAGCAGTTCTATTAACGATATGCTGAGGCTGGAAGAACAATTTCCTGATCAATGTATCGCCATGATGGGATTACACCCCTGTTCAGTAAAAGAGAATTATAAAGATGAATTAAAACTTGTTGAAGAGTGGTTGAAAAAAAGACCGTTTGCCGGAGTAGGCGAAATAGGATTGGATTATTACTGGGACCAGACATTTGTAAAAGAACAAAAAGAAGCATTTCAACTGCAGATTGAATGGGCCTTACATCATAACCTTCCCATCATCATACATAGCCGTAACTCATTACAGGATTGTATTGATATTGTTAAGCAAAACCAGAATGGTCAATTGAGAGGCATCTTTCATTGCTTTGGCGGATCAATTGAAGAAGCGAAACAAATAATGGACCTTGGATTTCTGATGGGGATTGGAGGTGTGGTTACTTATAAAAAAGCAAATCTTACTGAAGTTCTTTCTGAAATTTCAGTTGCACATCTTGTGCTTGAAACCGACGCTCCCTATCTAACACCAGTTCCATTCAGAGGCAAACGTAACGAACCTTCTTATCTGAAATATGTAATTGAAAAAATTGCTGAAGCAAAAAACCTTTCAGCTTTCGAAATCATTGAGGCAACAACTGCAAACGCTCAAAATTTATTCGGGGGCTAAGGGTGATACCTGTATTTTTGCCGTCCAAAAGGAGACGTGTCCGAGTGGTTGAAGGAGCACGCCTGGAAAGTGTGTATACGGGAAACTGTATCAAGGGTTCGAATCCCTTCGTCTCCGCCAAAATTTTGCTATGAACCATAGCAGTTCCAAATTTTTCGTTTACGTCCTTCAAAGCATGAAGGATTTTTCTTTTTACATTGGTCAATGCGAGGATTTAGATTACCGACTTTCAAAACATGCCGATGGGCAAAGTAAATATACCTCTTCAAAACTGCCCGTAAGATTGGTTTATTTTGAAGTGTTTGAGTCAAGAAGTGACGCAATCAAAAGAGAAAAAGAAATAAAGCGTAAAAAAAGCAGCAAGTATATTCAATGGCTGATACATGAGTGGAAAAAAACTTCTGACTAACTCGCTTTTGTGGTTGAAGGAGTCCCGAATGCTTTCGGGAGAAAGTGTGTATACGGTAACCCGTATCAAGGGTTCGAATCCCTTCGTCTCCGCTCTTATCCTCCATAGCAGCTATAGCGAAGGAGGTTTTTTATTTATACCCCGATTCCTAATTTTTCAACAGCAAGTTGCGATGCTATCTGGCTGGCATCCTTTTTATTAAACGCTTTCCCTTCTGCAATCACTTCTCCATCGACTACAGCCCCAATAGTAAACAATCTGCGGCCATTTTCCAATCGTTCATCCAGTGTTTCAAAATCAAGCACTTTACCATTCTTATTGGCCCAGCCGTATAATTTGTTTTTATGGTTAATCTCCAGTAACTCCAGCTCTTCCATAAACAAATGCGGAACAATCACATTCTTCGTAATCCACTTCTGTGTTTTTTTATACCCAAGATCAAGATAAATAGCACCTAACAGCGCTTCTAATGTATTACCGAATATCTGGGATATTTTAAGTGAGTTATCTCCTTTGTTATAAATCGTAATTTTTTTCAAACCCATCCGCACAGCAATATCATTGAGGGTTGCACGATTTACCATTTTGCTCCGCATCTCTGTTAAAAACCCCTCTCCTTTGTATGGATATTTTTTAAACAGGTAATGAGCAACTGCTGCACTCAATACAGCATCGCCTAAAAACTCAAGCCGTTCGTTATTCTGATCACTGCCTTCTTTAACTGAGCGATGGCTTAATGCAGTTTTATACAATAGTAAATCCCCCGGACTGTAGCCCAGAATATTGCGAAGGTTACTTTCGAATTTGTTTTTTGCTGGTAATATTTGACGGACGAAGTTCCGCACCATAAATTTTATACATCATCAACTATAAAAGAAACAGTTCTTTTATCTGATGTGATAACAAATCTAAAGGAAATCAGGAATATTTCTTTACAATCACTGAAGCATTGTGCCCGCCAAATCCAAAAGTGTTACTCAAAGCTGCACGTACAGTACGTTTCTGGGCTTTGTTAAATGTAAAATTAAGTTTGGCATCTAATTCAGGATCGTCAGTAAAATGGTTGATTGTTGGAGGAACAATGTCATGCACTACACTCATTACACAGGCAATTGCTTCCAATGAACCGGCAGCACCTAAGCAATGACCTGTCATTGATTTGGTAGAACTGATGTTCAGATTATAAGCATGTTCACCAAATACAGTAAGAATAGCCTTTGTTTCAGCGATATCGCCCAATGGAGTTGAGGTTCCATGCACATTGATGTAATCAATATCAGATGGCTGCATGCCTGCATCTCTCAATGCAGCAGTCATTACATTTTTGGCGCCAAGTCCTTCCGGATGAGGAGCTGTAATATGATGAGCATCTGCTGTTGCACCGCCGCCGGCTATTTCGCAATAAATTTTTGCACCACGTTTTAATGCATGTTCAAGATCTTCCAGTATTAACATGCCTGCACCTTCTCCCATCACAAAACCATCACGGTCTTTATCAAATGGTCGACTGGCAGTCTTCGGATCATCATTTCTTTCACTCAACGCTTTCATTGCATTGAATCCACCAAGCCCTGCAGCACTTACCACAGCTTCACTTCCGCCTGTTAAAATAATATCAGCCTTGCCAAGCCTGATATTATCGTATGCATCAATAACAGCATTTGTGGAAGAAGCACACGCAGAAACCACTGCATAATTCGGACCTCTGAAACCGTGACGCATGGAGATTTGCCCGGCAGCAATATCCAGAATCATTTTTGGAATAAAGAAAGGATTGAAACGGGGAGTGCCGTCACCCAAGGCATAGTTGACCACTTCTTCCTGGAAGGTGATTAAACCACCGATACCACTGGCGAAAATAACACCAACACGGTCAACATCTACATTGTCTTTATTGATACCTGCGTCTTTAACCGCTTCATCGCTAACGATCAATGCAAACTGGGTAAACCGGTCAATTTTTCTTGCCTCTTTTCTATCCAGATAGGCTGTAGGTTCAAAATCTTTTACCTCGCAGGCAAATCTTGTTTTGAATTTAGAACAATCAAATTGTTTGATGAAATCAGCACCTGAAACACCATTAACCAATCCCTCCCAATATTCATCAAGAGTCTTGCCTAATGGTGTCAGGGCACCAATTCCGGTAACTACTACTCGTTTGAGTTGCATAAGTTGCCTGGTAAAAGAGAGGTTTATACCGCTTGCAGCGGTATTTAATTACTTAGCGTGTTCTTCTAAATAAGCTACTGCCTGACCAACTGTTGTGATGGTTTCAGCCTGCTCGTCAGGAATTGAGATGTTGAATTCCTTTTCAAATTCCATGATCAGTTCTACTGTGTCTAATGAATCAGCCCCTAAATCATTTGTAAAAGAAGCTTCAGGATTAACCTCTGATTCTTCAACACCTAACTTGTCTACGATGATTTTTTTAACTCTTGCTGCGATGTCTGACATTGTCGTAATTATTTGGTTACAGGTTGCAAAAATAGAGTTTTTAAGCAATTAGCAAGCGTTCTATTAAAAATGTCTGAAACCTCTCATTTTCAGCCAGTTCAAATGCCCTTTTCAGCCGCACCGAAAATATTATTATTTTATCGCCATACTTCTTACTTTTCCACTGCGTAACAACTGTTTGTTTTTACATAAAAAAATGTAACTTGTCCATTCTGCTTAATCCATTATATGGCACTGAAACAAATTGACTACGGAACTCCTGAATATCAGCAAATGCTGAACTTACGTTACGAAATCTTACGCAAGCCTCTTGGTCTTCAATTTGATCCTCAAGAGTTAGAAAGCGAAAAAAACGCAATTCTAATTGCTGCATTTGAGGAAGAGAAAATGCTTGGCTGCTGTTTTTTAATTCCCGTTGACAGTGAAACGGTAAAGCTGCGTCAAATAGCTGTACAAAATAATCTTCAGGGTAAGGGTATTGGAGCATCGTTAATGAATTTTGCAGAAAATATTGCCCGTGATAGAGGGTACAAAACCATGCTGATGCATGCACGTAAATCTACAGCGCACTTTTTTGAGAAACAGGGTTATAAAATTGAAGGTGATGATTTTATTCAATTAACCATCCCGCACTTGGTTATGAAAAAGCGTTTGATCTAACCCCTTTTACCACATCAATTTCAATTCTTCAAGATCCATCCGGCAAAATATCTTTCTCCCAAATACGATGAAATGATGACTATTTTCAATTTTTCTGGTCGAAAACACTGAAAATAGTAGAAAAACATCGTCAATCGTAGTTTTACGTATTGCAAATGTCATTAATGTATTCGATTTTTGTAATGGTTTTTACTTATACCCAATAACCGAATCCTATGAAGAGAGCAATACTCTGTACCCAAACCATTTTGCTATTATATTTAATAGCCATTCCTTCATGTTTATTTTCTCAAGCCAATGTACTCGTTGGTAAAAGCTTTACCAATATTACCCGACCCAATGGCGGTACAATTATTCCAGGCGATGAACTTGAAATCAGATTATCCGTTTTTGTTTATCAAAGTAGTGCTTCGGCAGCGGGAAGACATATTTTCAGACTTAGGTATAATGATACCATTCCAGCTAATTTAAATTATGTACCCGGTACTTTGAAATTATTAACCAATGAAAGCAAAGTATATAAAGCCTATACTGATCTCCCCGGTGATGATTTCGCAATGTACGATGGAACAACCAAAACAGTTCGTTTCAATTTAGGTAGAGATACTACAAATCACCCAACCGGCAATGTATTAACAACAGGCACAGATACATTGGTGAATGGAGGTGG
>JBEBHT010000291.1:0-5361 GCA_040081135.1 Lacibacter sp.
ATTTTGTATAATTTTTAAAAAGAAAAACCTATGTTTGTCTCCACTCCTTATTAAAATTTGGAGTGTGAAATCCAATACAATATTTTTGAACATTACTCGTTAACTAAAAAACGAAGAGATGAAAAACCTTTTCCACGTTAAAAATCTGGGTATCCTGTTAGTCGGGGCCACACTTATTACTTCCTGCAACCTCTTTAAAAAGAAGCCGGAAAAATCTTCCAATACTGGCTGGACTTACAATGATCCAAGCGGTAGTGGATTCCGTGTTTCCAAAGAAAAAGAACAAAAAACAGGTCCGGGTCTCGTCTTTGTTGAAGGCGGTACGTTTACCATGGGTGCTGTTGAAGAAGATGTGATGCGTGACTGGAATAATATTCCAAAGCGTGTTACTGTTGCTTCTTTCTACATGGACGAAAGCGAAGTTGCCAACGTTCATTACCGTGAATACCTCTACTGGTTAAACCGTGTGTTTATGGATACAGCCATTACCAACAAGGCTTTACCTGATACACTTTGCTGGCGCAGTGAGTTAGCGTACAACGAACCTTACGTTGAATATTATTTCCGTCATCCATCCTATAATTTATACCCTGTAGTTGGCGTAAGCTGGAAGCAGGCATATGATTACTGTTTGTGGCGCTCTGACCGTGTGAATGAAAACATTCTCTACGACAAAGGCATCACCAACAAAAAAGCTGAAATGCAGAAACAAATGCAGGGCGGCGGACAGGATAACTTTAATACAAAAGCATACCTCTTAGGTGAATACCAGGCAACCCCCGGTAAAAACATCAAATCATATAAAGATCCTATTACAAAACAGGTTCCTACAAGCATCAGTTTTGAAGAAGGCCTAATCTTACCTGATTACCGTCTGCCTTCAGAAGCAGAATGGGAATATGCAGCATATGGTTATGTAGCTCAGAACCCTAATCCACGTAAAAGCGAAAAGCGTCGTGGTGAAGAGTTGATCGCTAACAAACAGGTTTATCCCTGGTCACAAAATGTAAATGGATTGCGTGATTCACGCCGCAGCAGCTGGCAGGGTCAGTTCCTGGCCAACTTCAAACGTGGATCAGGTGATAATATGGGTGTTGCAGGTGGTTTGAATGACCGTGCTGTAATTACCGGGCCAATCAAAGCATTCTATCCAAACGGTTTCGGTCTATATAATATGGCCGGTAATGTGAGTGAGTGGGTTGCTGATGTGTACAGACCTCTTACAGGTACTGATGGAGATGACTTTAACCCTTACCGTGGTAATAATTTTCAGCGTATGGATATGAGTACAGGCAAAGCTGAAAGAGATTCACTTGGCCGTATTAAATACCGCAATGAAACTGAAGACGAAGTAAAAAACCGTCGTAACTACCAGAAAGGTTATGCTATTGATTACTTAGATGGTGATTCTTTAAGCCAGGTACAATATGGATATGGCATCACAACACTTGTAAGCGATAAGAGCAGAGTTTATAAAGGTGGCAGCTGGAACGACCGTGCTTATTGGCTCAGTCCGGGTACACGCCGTTTCCTTGAAGAAGAACAAAGCAGTTCACAAATTGGTTTCCGTTGTGCAATGACACGTTACGGCAGCCAGGAAGGAAATGGAAGAAAAACCGGTAACTGGTTCCAGACAAAAAAACAAAACAACCGTAAAAGAAAGTAACGGATAAAATAATTCAATAAGAACCCCTCTGCATGCAGAGGGGTTCTTATTTTCAGTCCGGTTTATTTTGAGTTAGTTTGAACTAATTATCTTTGAAACATGCTCATCGAAGAACTCTACAATCTGTTTCTGCAATACCCATCTGTACAAACAGATACCCGTAAATTAAAAACTGGTGATCTCTATTTTGCACTGAAAGGTGAAAATTTTAACGGCAACAAGTTTGCAATACAGGCATTGGAAAAAGGGGCTGCATATGCTGTAGTTGATGAAGACATCAGTTCAACCGATCAACGGCTCATAAAAGTGAATGATGTACTCCAAACACTTCAACAACTTGCCAAACATCACCGGCAGCAATTCACAATTCCCTTTATTGCCATTACGGGAAGCAATGGGAAAACAACCACAAAGGAATTGATTCATGCAGTTCTTTCATCGCATTTTAAAACATATACAACAGAAGGCAACCTGAATAATCATATAGGTATTCCTCTTACTCTGCTGAAAGTAAAAGCCGATGCTGAAATAGCTGTTGTAGAGATGGGTGCCAACCATCAGAAAGAAATTGCCTCTTACTGCACCTATACATTACCAACACATGGATTGATTAATAACTGCGGCAAAGCACACCTCGAAGGTTTTGGTGGAATTGAAGGAGTTAAAAAAGGGAAAGGTGAATTATATGATTTCATAAGAGATACAAACGGTACCATTTTTATAAACAAGGATTATGAATACCTGCGCAGAATGAGCCAGGGCATTCTTTTTCAAATTACCTATGGAGCCGTTAATGCAGAAACAACAGGACAACTGCTGATCAGCGAGCCTTTTTTGAAAGTAGAAATTACCAGTAATGAAACAATCGGCATTGTAGAAACGCATTTAGTGGGAGATTATAATTTACCAAATGTACTGGCAGCGGTAAGTATTGGACAGTACTTTCATGTACCTGCTGAAAAGATAAAACAGGCACTGGAAAATTATCAGCCCTCCAACAGCCGGTCGCAGTTAGTTGAAAGCGGGACAAATAAAATCATCCTTGATGCATACAATGCTAACCCCAGCAGTATGAAACTGGCGATAGAAAATTTTGCCCGGATGCACGCAGAGAAAAAAATACTGATGCTGGGAGGAATGGCTGAAATGGGTGAAGCAAGCCTGGAAGAACACAAAGGAATCATTGAATTGATTCAGCTTTATAAATGGGATGCCGTTGTATTGGTTGGCGGCGATTATGCAAAAGTTGAACACCCTTTTATCAATTTCAATACATCAGCAGAAGCAAAGGAATGGTTTCAGCAACAGCATTTTGAGCATGCACATATTTTGATAAAGGGATCAAGAAGTATGCAGATGGAAAAAGTGCTTGGGTAAATCATTTCTTCTCCTGGCACAATTCAATCAACACTCCATTGGTGGTTTTGGGGTGGAGGAAACAAACCAGTTTATTATCGGCTCCCTGCTTGGGTTTTTCATTGAGCAAAATAAATCCTTCGGCCTGCAGTCGTTTCATCTCTGCTTCAATATCAGTTACATCAAAAGCAATATGATGCATCCCCTCTCCTCTCTTTTCAATAAACTTCGCAATCACACCATCGGCAGAAACACTTTCCAGTAATTCAATTTTCGTTTCACCTTTTTTAAAAAAAGCAGTATTCACCTGTTCGCTTTCAACCAGCTCGGTTTTATAACAGTTTGTGTTCAGCAGTTTTTCAAACAAAGAAATGGAAACCTCCAGGCTTTTAACTGCAATACCGATATGCTCTACCTTTTGCATGGGTTTTAATTTGAGAGCAATTTACGTCCATCAGCTTTAACTTTACATGATGCAGTACAAGCAGCAGCAAATCATTTATCTCGATTACAATTCCACCACGCCGGTCGACCCCCGTGTACTGGAAACCATGCTGCCCTGGTTTACTGAAAAATTCGGGAATGCTGCCAGCCGCTCACATGCATATGGATGGGAAGCTGAAGAAGCGGTAACTATTGCCCGTGAACAACTTGCAAAACTGATTGGGTCAGTAAAAGAAGAAATCGTATTTACATCTGGCGCTACCGAAAGCATCAATCTTGCTATAAAAGGAGTTGCTGAAGCGTATGTTTCAAAAGGAAATCATATCATCACCTGCGTTACAGAACACAAAGCAGTGCTTGATACCTGTGCAGCATTAGAAAAAAAAGGTATTACTGTTACTTATCTCCCTGTGAATGGAATAGGAATGATTGATTTGAATGAACTGCAAAAAGCAATTACTCCTTCAACCATATTAATTGCACTGATGTATGCCAACAATGAAACAGGAGTCATTCATCCAGTAAAACAGATCGGGGCAATTGTAAAAGAAAAGAAGGTCCTTTTTTTCTGTGATGCAACACAGGCCTCTGGAAAAATTCCGGTTGATGTATTAAAAGATGATATTGACCTGATGGCTTTTTCATCGCACAAAATTTACGGACCAAAAGGTGTTGGTGCGTTGTATGTAAGAAGGAAAAATCCAAGGGTTACGATTAAAGCGCAGCTAGATGGTGGCGGGCATGAACGAAATATGCGGAGCGGAACGTTGAATGTACCGGGTATCGTAGGTTTTGGTAAAGCAGCAGAATTTGCCTGGCTTGAAATGGAAAAAAGACAAGAGAATCTGCAACTGCTCAGGGATAAATTAGAACATGAGTTACTGCAACTTGAAGATGTAAAAATCACTGGGAATTCCGGCCATCGGCTCCCCTCAACAAGTAATCTTTGCTTTGGTGGGCTAAACGGAACAAACCTGTTGGCTGCCATCAGCAAAAAAATAGCTGTATCAAGTGGCAGCGCCTGCACCAGCGCTTCAACAGACCCAAGCCATGTACTGAAAGCAATGGGCCTGTCTGATGAAGAAGCCCGTAACTCCATCCGCTTCAGTTTAGGGATTTTGACCACAGAACAGGAAATTGAAAGCACCATTAAAGAAGTTTCTGAAATTGTACAGTTTTTCAGGAAGGAAGCAAAAAGCATTTCTGGCTAAAGCCCTGCCTCAGCTTTCATCAATTTGTATAATTTTGCAGACAAGACGTCAGACAGCAACCAAATGGTCTGTTTGTTGTTACTATTTAAAAAAGCAGACTATGATTTTCGTTACAGATAAAGCAAAAGAAAAAGTGTCGCACTTAAAAGAGCAGGCCAATGTGGGAGCTGATGCTGAGTATTTTCTCCGTGTAAGTGTTGTGGGGGGCGGTTGCAGTGGCTTAAGCTATAAGCTGGATTTTGATAACGAATCCAAGCCCAACGACCAGGTATTTGAAGATAATGGAGTGAAAGTAGTGACCGACATGAAAAGCTTTCTTTATCTCTATAACACGACCCTGGATTTTAGTGACGGTCTGAATGGTAAGGGCTTTCATTTCAACAACCCTAATGCCAGCCGCACCTGCGGATGCGGGGAGAGTTTTGCAGTGTAAATTATCAATCTCAAATAGGCATAAAATAAAAACCCCCTCTTTTGGAGGGGATTTTTTTAGCAGTTGGTTTCGGGTCGTCAATTCTTGACAAAAGACTTGGTTATAAGCCCGTATTTACCCAGGATACGCAAGTAATAAAATCCCGCTTGCAAGTGAGATATGTTTAGTTCAGTATAAAACTGAATGTTATTTATCTTCTTTAACACCTGGCCGGATATATTGACAAGTTCAATTTCAGTTATGCTGCTTGG
>JBEBHT010000021.1:0-22270 GCA_040081135.1 Lacibacter sp.
TGGTCCTATTGGAGGAGTAGTAACCTGCTCAGGTTTGCAACCAACCAATGAGTAAATGACAAGTGCAGTAAAGAAGAATGAATGTAACCGCATAGTGTGTAATTTGGTCAAACAACTGAGTACTAAAAACGATTTTATGATGGGTTTAGTATGAAGCCAGGCTTTAGTTGTGTTCTTTCATATTGTGGAATGCTTGTTCAGCAAGGCTTCGACAAGCTTAGCCTGACAGCAATTTGTCACGTTGAGCTTGTCGAAACGTTGGCGGGCAATTGATCCAGATGTTGAAAAGACATTCAATAGCCCAATATTTTGAAAATTATTTCACTCTCAGTAAACCTTCTTTACTCAATGTGATTTTTTCCTCTGCCACTAAATGATCAATTACCCGCCAGAATTTTTCTTTCTGTTTGCTGCCCAGTTTAGTTAATAATTCTTTCACCACAACTCCATCGGCTCCTGCTTTTTCTTTTAAGAATAGATGAATGCGTTCAAATTCAGCCGGAGAGATTTCATTTCCTTTTTTCCATAAACACACATCACATACGCCGCAATCAGAAATACCAGCATCTCCAAAATAATTGCCGATCACTTTGCTGCGGCAGATGGTTTCATCTTTTACATAGCTGATCATGGATTTTACTCTCAACTCAAATTGCTCTTTGCGGAGTAACCGGTTTTGCGGATTGATAAATAAATCTTCCGTTGCCGGACGGTTCTCTAAAAACTGCAACTGCGGTTTTTCTTTCTGCGGAGTATATTGAATGATTCCCTGCTGATGCAATTGTATTAAACCGTTTTTGATTGTATCAAGATCAGTTTTAATGAAAGTAACCAATTGTTTTTCGGAAATGAATGCTTCCATATCAAAAATGCCGCCATAACTACGCAGCAATCCTTTGATGATGGGTTCCAGTTGTGGATTCTCTTTTTCAAATGCTGTAAGCTGTTCTTTGCTTGCAGTAAACACAGCTCTTGCAGGTAAGAATATCTGCTCTGCGTAACTGATCCATCCTTCCTGTTCCAGCAGCTTCAGTGAATACATGGCTGTGTGTACATTGAGATGAAAAGTTTTTACAAAGTCATTCAGATCAAATTCCATCCACTGCAATTCGCCGCTTCCGCTCGGAATCTGTAAATAATTCACAAGGCAGCGGTACACATTTTTTACATCGTCAATGGAAGGAAAACGAATGGATGATAAATTGTTCAGATCAGTAAGGTCTCTTTCTTCGTATAGCAAAACAGCATAAGATTTTTTTCCATCTCTTCCTGCACGACCTGCTTCCTGGTAATAGTTTTCCAAACAATCGGGCATATCATGATGGACCACCACACGTACATCTGCTTTATCAATGCCCATTCCAAATGCATTGGTACAAACAATCACCCTTGTTTGATTCTGCAGCCATGCTTCCTGCCGTTTGCTGCGTTCATCATTGCTTAAACCGGCATGATAATAATCAGCAGAGATTTTTTGCAGCTGTAAAAGTTGCGCCACTTCCTGTGTCATCTTCCTGCTTTTGCAATACACAATAGCAGAACCCTGAACGTTATTGAGTATTTGTAAAATCTTATTAATGCGGCTGTCGATCTTAAATACACTGAAGGAAAGATTTTCCCGTAAGAAAGATCCTTTGTAAATGTGATGATTACGAAACTGCAATTGTTTGCAGATATCATCCTGAACCAATGCCGTAGCAGAAGCTGTAACTGCTAATACAGGAACACCCGGCAATTCTTTTTTGAAGTTGATGATCTTTAAGTAAGATGGACGAAAGTCATAACCCCATTGTGAAATGCAATGTGCTTCATCAATTGCGATCAACTGCACATTCATACCCGGCAGGTATTCATGAAAGAGATTTGTTTCCAAACGCTCTGGTGAAACATATAAAAATTTCAACTGCTCATTCACGGCCATCTGCAGAATATCTTTGATCTGCTTAAACGGCATACCCGTATAAATTGCTGCAGCAGTAATGTTTTTTCGATGCAGGGTTTCCACCTGGTCTTTCATCAGTGCAATCAATGGCGACACGACTATGCACATCCCTTCTTTTGCCAATGCAGGAACCTGGTAGCAGATACTTTTGCCTCCGCCCGTTGGTAATAAGGCAAGCGTATCCTTCCCGGCAAGAACAGATTCTATGATTTCTTTTTGTAAAGGACGAAAAGAATCATAGCCCCAGTATTGTTTTAATATGGAAGAGAGATCAGGCATGTCGTGAGTGGTGAGTTGTCAGTCGTGAGTTAATGTACAATCATTTTGGATAACATTTGAAAACACCTGACTATCAAATCACCAAGGGGCTGTAATAATTCTTTAGTTGTATAGTTTAATTGTACTGCAATGTCAAATGCAGTATCTACTTCAATTAACGATCCTCTGGCGATTTCATAATATCTTTTTCTTTCTGCTTCTGATCTCCTGGATGAGCCTTCAGCCAAGTTCAGATGTACTGACAATGCTGCTCTTCTTATTTGCTGAACTAATACATAGCGCTCATTAGCTGGAAAGTTTTTTGTTTCCTTATAACAGAGCAAAGTGAATTCACGTGATAGTTTAAAAATATCAAGTTTGGTGTGTGATAATTCGAGAAACATAGGCTTTTTCTTACAAGCTAAACAATTTTCAAGATTTGGAAAAGCTCAGGGTCTCCAACTCACGACTCACCCCTCACGACTGACGTTTACACAACTCTTTTCACAAACAACCTCACTGAATTAATCGCCAGTACCACATCACTCAAGCCCATTGCCAAAGCACTGAAGCCTGGCGTAAGAAACCCAAGAGCTGCAATTGGAATAGCAATAATATTATAAAAGAATGCCCAGAATAAATTTTGTTTGATGGTAAGGAATGTATGTTTACCCAAACCCAGTGAAAGAGGCAGATTTTTTAATCCATGATTCATCAGGACCACATCAGCTGTTTGCATGGCTACCTGTGATGCTTCACTTAATGAAATACCGATCGTCGCTTTTGCCAGGGCAGGAGCATCGTTAATTCCATCGCCTACCATGGCAGTAGGAGTGGTTTTATTTAACTGCTCAACAACCTCCAGTTTTTGTTCCGGTGTTTGTTCAGCTATTACTTCATCTATGCCAAGCTGTTTTGCAATGAGCTCAGATTTTTTTCTTCCATCGCCACTTAACAAAATGGTTTTAATATTTTTTGATTTCAGGTAATTGATGACAGACGAGGCTTCAGCTCTTACTTCATCTTTTACATCAATCCATCCAACCAGCTGATTGTTTTTAATCACATAAATATTATGTGTATCATCTGTTGTTAAGGCAGCAGCCGTTTTGTACGAGCCTGCAATCCACTCATCATTTTCTTCTTTGGAAACTGCCTTCATGCCCAGCCCTTTACTTCTTCAATCTTTGCCCAGCGAGTGTCCTTATTTGTTTTCCATGCAGTGGCAATACATTTTGCAATAGGGTGAATGGAATATTTTTCGAGAGAAAACACAATGCGTTTAAATTCTTCTTCTGAAATACTCTGATCAATAATCTGAAAAGATGCCAGTTCAAAATTACCTGTGGTTAATGTGCCCGTTTTATCAAACACAACCTGTGTAATGTTTTTAAATAACTCCAGGCTCTTTGCATTGCGAAACAACACACCATTTTTTGCAGCTCGACCTAGTCCCACTGCAATAGCAGCTGGTGTTGCCAGTCCCATAGCACATGGACAGGAAATCACCAGTACAGCAATGCTCCGCATCAAAGCCGGAGTAAAATCTTTTAAGATGATCCAATTGGCGACTAATGTTACCGCTGCAATACCTAATACAACAGGAACAAAGATGGCGCTGATCTTATCGGCCAGTTGCTGTACAGGAGGTTTTTCACCCTGTGCCCTTTTCACCAGATCAACAATATTAGCCAGTACAGAATCTTTTGCTGTGGCTGTAACCTGCGCTTTCACCGTGCCATCAAGCAAAATGCTTCCACCAATCAACTGATCTTTTTGTTTTTTGGTGAGAGGTAAACTTTCACCCGTAATGATGGCTTCGTTTACCGTTGCTTCACCCCAGAGGATCTTACAATCAGCCGGAATCTGTTCGCCACTTTTAATTAAGATCAAATCACCCGTATGCAATACATTGTTTTCAACTGGAAATATCTGTTCCTGATGCTGATCATCAAAAACAATCATATTCGCCATTACTTTCTGGCTTTTCGCCAGACTGTTTAATGCTGTTTGTGTTTGCTGAATAGAAGCATCTTCTAAATAATTACCAAGAAAAACCAGTGTGATAATGGTTGCAGCCGTTTCATAAAACATGTATTCCTGTGCCTGACCAGTAAGGGTTCCATATAAACTGTACACAAATGCAGCAGTAGCGCCAATGGCAACCAATACATTCATGTTTGGCATTCCATTACGAATACTTTTAATGGCACTGCGCCCGAAATAATTCATACCAATAATAAAAACAGGTAAACATAAGCCCAACTGCAGCCATGGATTCATCAGCCAGTGAATATGGAACCATTTATCAAACATGTGCAGCATCAGCACCAGTGTAAAAGGTGCACAGATCAGCACATAACGCAGGTATTTATTGATTGATTTTTTTTCTGTCTTCCTTGTTGAAATGCCATTCTTTTCAGCAACAAAATAGCCAAGTGAAGCGATGCCCTGTTCCAGTTTTTCTGTTACTTCATTCTCAACAACATCAAAAATCACTTCTCCGCTCAGAGCATTTACCTTAACATTTTTTACACCCTCTTTTTCGAGGTATTTGTTGATGGTGAGTGCACAGTTGGCGCAACTCATTCCTTCTACTTTCCAATTCGCCGTTTCCATGAGGCAAAATTACGCAAGAACAGCAAGCCTCTCAATCAATATCTTTGCAACCACTATTCAAATTAACAGGTGCAAAAGGAATTTACTTTAGAAACAATTCATACTACTGCCGCTGAACTGTGGCAGGAATTACAGCCGTATAAAGTATGGGCTTTTGATGCAGCCATGGGTGGCGGAAAAACAACTTTTATTCACGCTTTGTGTGATGTGCTGGAAGTAACAGATACCGTCAGCAGTCCAACCTTTTCGATCATCAATCAGTATCAAACTAAAAGTGGCAAAATAATCTATCATCTTGATCTCTACCGCATCAAAGATGAAGAGGAAGCTATCCAGGCAGGGGTGGAAGATGTGTTGTTTAGTGGCGAACTCTGTTTGGTGGAATGGCCCGAAAAAATACCGGGTTTACTGCCCGATAATACGGTTCATCTGCGTATCGAAACGGTAAATGCATCCACACGAAGAATATCAGTACATTATCCAAACTAGTTTTGTAATTTGAGGACATTCATGTGCGTATTGATTTGTGTTATTTTTACCGCATGAACAGGGTCCCGCAGGTAGCTGGACTTATTTCTAAAATCAACCGGCAGCGATTGTATGGCTTTATCTAAACCAATAGTGAGTGCTTCGTTCAGCTACGAAACCTTAGAAGAAAAACTCGATATCAAAGCAAAAGGCGCACAACTCTTTATAGGCATTCCCAAAGAACAGATGTTCCAGGAAAACAGGATCGCTCTTACACCAGATGCGGTAAGTGTGCTGGTGAATAATGGTCACAGGGTGATGATTGAATACCTTGCCGGCGAAGGTTCACATTTTACAGACAAAGATTACAGCGAAGCAGGTGCCAAGATCGCTTACGACCGCAAAGAAGTATATCAATGCGATACACTAATTAAATCAGCACCTGTTGGCGAACATGAACTGGAATTATTAAAGCCGGGACAAACAATTATTTCTCCCATTCACCTTGCTGTGATGAAAGCAGGGATTCTTGAAACGATGATGGAGAAAAGAATCACTGCCCTTTCTTTTGAAAACCTGAAAGATGATTCAGGCAATAATCCCATTGTTCGCAGTATGAGTGAAATCGCCGGCAGTGCGGTAATGCTCATCGCCGGGCAATACCTGAGCAGTTTTAACAATGGAAAAGGTGTATTGCTGGGAGGTATCAGCGGTATTCCGCCAACAAAAGTGATCATCATTGGTGCAGGTATTGTGGGTGAATATGCTGCACGTACTGCATTGGCAATGGGTGGAAGCGTGAAAGTATTCGACAATAATATTTATAAGCTGAAGCGGATGCAGACCGCCATTGGTCATCGCATGTGGACCTCCGTTATTGAACCCAAGATATTAGCCAAGCAGTTAAAAACCTGCGATGTGGCAGTGGGTGCTTTGTCATCCATTGGCGGTGCAAGAAGTCCCATTGTTGTCTCAGAAGAAATGGTGGCAGCTATGCGGCCGGGCAGTGTAATTGTGGATGTGAGTATCGACAGGGGCGGATGTTTTGAAACCAGCGAAGTAACCAGTCATGAAAGTCCCATCTTTATTAAGCATGGAGTGATTCATTATTGTGTGCCGAATATACCCAGTGGATTTGCTCGCACAGCCTCACAGGCTATCAGCAATGTGTTGATGCCGTTGTTACTGGAAATTGCTGATGAAGGCGGACTGGAAAAATTATTATGGCACAAGTTTAATATCCGCAATGGGATCTATCTCTACAAAGGATCACTCACTAACTTTTATCTCAGTCAGCGTTTTGATTTAAAGTACACCGATTTGAATTTGCTAATAGCAAGCAGGGGTTAATTTGAAGATTTTTCAATTTGGAAATGTAACCGTTCCAAGTATGTCCCAAATCGTGAAGTTTGAATTTACTGTTTGTGAAAAATAGGCAGCTTCTTAAGTTCTTTTAATAGAGAAGCCTGATCGTAGAATGTAGAGTTTTAAGCTCCGGAGGAGCAGCCTGTTTATAGAACTGTGAAAAAAGAGGTCTCGGCTCCGTAGGAACCACCTGAATATGAAAATCATTTATATGGCAAATACCTTCTCTCAAATTTATCTTCAATTTGTTTTTGCTGTACGCCATCGGCAAAGTCTTATTCCAAAAGAGCATAAAGAGGAATTGCACAAATACATTACCGCACTCGTACAAAATCGGAAAGCAAAAATGATTGCGGTTCATTGTATGCCGGATCATGCACACTTGTTTGTTGGATTCAGACCTTCCATATCAATCTCAGATTTCATTAAAGAGATTAAAGTGGAAAGCAATGAATTTCTGAATAATCAAAACTGGATGAAAAACAAATTCAACTGGCAGGAGGGATATGGTGTATTTTCTTATGGTCATTCCCAAATAGACACTGTTGCACAATATGTATTGAACCAGGAATTGCATCATAAGAAGAAAACATTCCGAGAGGAATATCTTGATTTTCTTGACAGGTTTCAAATTCCCTTTGAAGAAAAATATCTGTTTGAATTCTTTTAAGAAACAGGAGGCTCCGCTGGAGCCGGGTTTGATTTTTGATTGATGACTATAAACCGGAAGCTCCTCCGGAGCAATTAAAATAAAGTTGCTTCAGAGAAATAAGGCAAGCAAAATGTTTTTATCTTATCATCAATATCAAAAATGCGGAATAAAAGGAGCCAGGAATTTATTGGCTACCGGCTGGTAATGGTTTATTTATAATCTTCTCTCTCTGGCATAAACACATCAATCACTTTGCAATTGCTGATGGCTTTACCTCCATGTTTAATATTGGAAGGAATGGTAACAATTGCGCCGGCTGTTAACTGTTCTGTTTGTCCGTCAACTGTTAATTCAAATACACCTTCTACCACATGCATGATCTGCTTATGAAAATGGGAATGTTCAGGAATAGGAGAGTTGGCAGTAATTTCCCAGAACGCAATGGTGGATGTTCCTGTATGAATAAACTTACCGGAATAACCCGGGAATTTTTCGTTTGCTTTTATTCTGGAGAGATGATGGAAATACATAAACTCAGTTTTTATAATCACCAATACCAATCTTAAAATTGCAGAAATTATATTCTTCTTCATCATTACTGCTTACTATCACCAAACGATCTCCACAATATTCATTAATGAGGCGATGATATAAGGAAATGCCATCTGCATCTAAATTTGTGCATGGCTCATCAAGTAAAACAACAGGTACATCACTTAAAATGGCCTGTGCCAGTTTAACACGTTGCTTCATGCCGCTGCTGTAATTGCGGATCTGTTTGTCAATTGCTTTTTCTAAACCAAGAAGGGCAATGATATCCTGAACAGTAAGTGATGAAAGAAATGGTTTGAAGGATTGATGAAAACTTAAGAATTCTATCAGCGTCATTTCTTCCGGCAGTTCTAAATAGGGAGCTGCAATGCTGAGATACTGATGATGATTCTCTGATGATACAGATTTTTCTGTTTTATAAAAATCAACCTTCCCTTCTGAATGCTGAACTGCGCCTGCAATTACCTGTAATAAAGTTGATTTACCCGAACCGTTGTTCCCGGTAATTGCATAGGCATTGCCGTTACTGAATTCGTAAGTGAAGTGACGAAAGATCCATTCCCTGTTATATCGCTTGCCGGCATCAGAAAGCAATATCTTCATCAGTTATATTTTGAGATTTACGTTTGATAACACCGATCTCTGATTTTTTGATAAAGTTCAGTATCTCATCTCTTGTTTCTGTATAAGGTAACATTTGCTCAATCAGCTCTACAGCTTTTGATACAATATGTTTTTCTACAAACAGTATATGATAAATCTTAAAGATCTCTTCAATGGTTTCTTTTGAATAACCCCTGCGGCTTAATCCAACATTATTAATGCCCACATAACTCAACGGCTCTCTTGCTGCTTTTACAAAAGGAGGTACGTCTTTACGGATGGCACTCATACCGGCAATGTATGTATGACGGCCGATATGTGTAAACTGGTGAGCTGCACTGAGTCCTCCAATAATGGCAAAATCATCGACTGTAACATGTCCAGCCAGTTGTACAGAGTTAGCAAGGATTACGTTATTACCAACAATACAATCATGTGCCACATGTGCATAAGCCATGATCAAACAGTTGCTGCCAACTTTGGTGGTATTCTTTTCAGTTGTGCCACGGTGTACGGTTACACATTCACGGATGGTTGTGTTATCTCCAATTTCAGCCAATGTATATTCACCCCTGTATTTCAAATCCTGTGGAACAGCACCAATAACAGCACCGGGGAATATCTTGCAATTCTTTCCAATTCTTGAACATGGGAAAATGGTGACATTGCTCATGACATGCGTGCCATCACCAATGACAACATCATCATGAATCATTGCAAATGGGTCAATGGTAACATTGGCTCCTATTTGAGCTTTCGGGTGAATATGGGCAAGGTTACTAATCATTCTTAGGTCGTTTTACAATTTGAGCAGTTAAATCGGCTTCGCATACCACTTTGCTGCCCACAAAAATAGTTCCTCTCATTTCGCAAATACCACGCCGTATCGGGCTTTTTAATTCCATTTTTAAAATTAAGGTATCGCCGGGAACAACTTTCTGTTTGAACTTACAGTTGTCCACTTTTAGAAAGTAGGTATCGTATTTGTCTTCTGTATTTTTTGGAATGGCCAGCACACCGCCGCATTGCGCCAGTGCTTCAATCTGCAACACCCCGGGCATAACATAGTTGCCTGGAAAATGTCCCTGAAAATAGGGCTCATTATAGGTTACATTTTTTACACCAACAATCATCGTATCGGTTAATTCAATTACCTTATCAACCAATAAAAAAGGATAGCGGTGCGGTAATATTTTTTCAATAGCCGTTACATCATGCACCGGTGTTTTTTCAGGATAATAAACAGGAACGTTTACTTTGAAACGGTTCTTTTTAATATGCTCCTTGATCTTTCTTGCAAATTCTACGTTGCTTGCATGACCTGGACGATTGGCAATAATATGCGCTTTGAAGGGCATTCCCACCAATGCAAGATCACCAACAAGATCAAGCAACTTATGACGTGCAGGTTCATTGGGGAATCTTAATTTAAGATTGTTGAGATATCCTTCGCTGGTAATGGCAAATTTTTCTTTGCCAAATGCTTTTGAAAGTGTTTCCAGCTGTTCATCACTAACAGATTTATCAACCACCACAATGGCATTGTTCAGATCGCCGCCTTTGATGAGATTATTTTTGAGCAGGTATTCCAGTTCGTGAAAAAAGGAAAATGTGCGGCAGGGAGCAATTTCTGTATTAAACTCTCCTACATTACTCAATTGTGCATGTTGTGTACCCAGCACAGGTGAGTTGAAATCAATCAGGGTGTTGATGCGGTAGTCAGTAGATGGCATTGCAACCATTTCTACTTTCTTGTTTTCATCAAGAAAATAAATATTATGATCGATGCTGTACCAGGTTTTGATGGCATTTTGTTTTAATCTGCCCACTTTTTCAATCGCTTCAACATAAGGGCGTGAACTTCCATCGAGGATGGGAATTTCAGGTCCGTCAATTTTCACCAGCACATTATCTACCTCGCAGCCTACAAAAGCGGCCAGCAAATGCTCGACAGTGTTTACAGTTGCGCCATTATTTGAAAGGGTTGTACTGCGGTTGGTTTCTACCACAAAATCAACATCAGCCTTTACAGTTGGCTGATCCTTAAGGTCAGTACGTTGAAAAACAATACCGGTATTTGGGTCGGCTGGTTCGAGGATCATCGTAACTGAATGACCTGAATGAATACCCACACCTGAAATAGTGATCGATTCTGCTAAAGTATGTTGGTTAGAGTTTTCGTTCCCGTTACTGCTGTTCATGGGCACGAAAGTAATAAAAAAGAGGGTAATTGCCTGTAAGCTCAAAAAGCTGCTGAAAACTAGATGCTTTCTTTCTCGGCAATCAGCTGTTTTATGAGGAATTCCAGCTCAGCAATCCGCTTTTCCATTTCGGGGAGATTTCGGAAAATAGCCTGGCTGCGAAGGGTGCTGGTATAGTCAAAAGCGGGTGAGCCGGTAACCACACTATTGGGAGCTTTCATCGATTTACTTACGCCACTTTGTGCATTGATGCGGCTTCCGTCGGCAATGGTGATATGTCCAACGATACCAACCTGACCGCCAATCATTACATTGTTACCAATTTTTGTACTTCCGCTTACGCCGGTTTGGGCTGCAATTACAGTATAGCTTCCTATTTCAACATTATGAGCTACCTGAATAAGATTGTCGAGTTTCGCACCTTTGCGAATGATTGTTGAACCCATTGTTGCCCTGTCGATGGTGCAATTAGAACCAATTTCCACTTCATCTTCAATCACTACATTTCCAATTTGAGGGACTTTCTTATAAGAACCATCTGCCTGTGGTGCAAAACCAAAACCATCGCCACCCACTACTGTTCCGGCATGAATGGCCACTTTATTACCTACCGTACAATCATGATATATTTTTACACCGGGATGCAGAACACAGTTATCTCCAACAACTACATTATTTCC
Organism: Lacibacter sp.; assembly: GCA_040081135.1. GTDB lineage: Bacteria > Bacteroidota > Bacteroidia > Chitinophagales > Chitinophagaceae > Lacibacter. The sequence continues at coordinate 11,341 of JBEBHT010000021.1, forward strand.
CAGATAGCAATGGGGATGCACTTTTGCATTCTTTCCCAACTTTACATTTTCCCCGATATAGCTGAAAGCACCCACAAAAACATTTTCTCCCAGTACAGCCGATTTGGCTACAAATGAAGGTTCCTGCACACCAACCATCTTTTGTTCCATCATCTTTTCGTAGGCCTGAAGCAATGTAGCAAACGCAGTGTAAGCATCAGGCACCCGAATGAGTGAGGCATTTACGGGTTGTTTTAATTCCAGCGAATCATTGATGATGATAATCGAAGCACCTGTAGAATATAGATAATCTTCGTATCTGGGGTTGGCCAGGAAAGCTAGATGACCTGCAACCGCCTCTTCAATTTTACTAAAAGAGCGAACTGTTACATTAGGGTCTCCCTCTACTGTTCCTTTTACGATAAGTGCGATTTGCGAAGCCGAAAAATCCATGTATCCTGTCTTAATGTTTTAAAGTTACTTTCAAAAACGCTTACAAACAATCTTTTATGATTCCAATTGCCAACTTTACTTTAGAGAAGGGTGGCAAAGGTAGAATTTTTTAACCGGGCCGTCGATCGCCTGGTAAATCAATCCATATTCAATTTCAGAAATATCCCTTACGCTGCCATCTTTGAACAGAATGTTGATGCGCTCGATGCCGGGATTGTACATCCGGTTTTCAGCAATACCATCAAAAACAAAAAATGGGATTTCTTCTGCAGTTAAAGACAAATGCTGCTGTACTTTTTGTTGCATGGCCTCAATTTCTTTTTGATCAAAAGGCTGTACCCTCAGTTTTGTTTTCAGCATGTTCCTGTTTAAAAGCCATTCGCTGAGAGTGCTGATTACCTTATCGGGATGACTGACCCATTTTTTGATTGAGGCAAGAATATCATAATCATCCAGTGCACAAAACTTGGCCAAGTTGTTTTGAATGAAAGTGGCCGACTGGGTGGTTCTTAAAAACTCATCCAACACCGGGGATGATGAAAAGCTGCCATTTTCATCTTTAGCAAGAATTCTGGCTCTTTCCAAAATTTTCACCAGCATATTTTCTGCACTCAGCACTGTTTTATGCAGGTACACCTGCCAATACATCAGTCTTCTTGCCACCAGGAATTTTTCAATACTGTAGATGGCTTTTTCCTCAACCAGCAATTCATTATTGTGAACAGTGAGCATTTTAATGATGCGGTCGTAACCAATTACTCCTTCACTTACTCCGCTGTAAAAGCTGTCACGGGTGAGATAGTCCATCCTGTCAACATCTAACTGACTGCTGATAAGCTGATGCAGGAATTGTTTGTGATACGTTCCTTTGAAAATGGAGATCGCCAGCTCAAGTGCGCCGTTGAACTCTTTGTTGAGATGTTCAAAAATGAGCAATGATATTTCTTCATGATGCACATCTTCAATCAGCACATGTTCCAGAGTATGACTGAAAGGTCCATGGCCCACATCGTGTAACAGGATGGCCAACTTTGCTGCCTGTTCTTCTTCGGTTGTAATTTCAAAGCCCTTGCTTTTTAATTCACTCAAAGCCAAATACATTAAGTGATAAGCACCCATGCTGTGATGCAATCTTGAGTGAACAGCACCGGGATACACCATATGTGCCAATGCCATTTGATGAATGCGTCGCAGGCGCTGGTAAAAAGGGTGAGATAATACCTGGTAAATCAGGTGGTCATCAAACGTAATAAAACCATAAACCGGGTCATTAACTATCTTTCTGAATTTCATTTTCCTGAACTGTTAAATATCAAACCTGCAAGTGTGCAAAGGTAATATCTTGTGCCCTGATTCCTGTAACTTGTGTACTTAACTTTAAATAACAAACATCTACATGGCAGTTGCAAAAATTCTTTGGGTTGATGATGAAATTGAAAGTCTTCAATCGCAAAAACTTTTTCTTGAAAGCAAGGGTTACGAAGTACATACACTCACAAATGGATTTGATGCAATTGATTATATAAAAGAGAACCCGGTTGATGTGGTGCTGATGGATGAAAGCATGCCGGGCATTACCGGGTTGGAAACGCTCACCAAGATTAAAGAGGTGAATCAATCTATTCCCATTGTATTGATCACAAAAAATGAAACAGAGAACCTGATGGATGACGCTATTGGTTCACAGATTAGCGATTATCTCATTAAACCGGTTAATCCTAACCAGGTTTTACTCAGTTTAAAAAAGATCATTGATAATAAAAGGCTGGTGTCTGAAAAAACTACATCGGCTTATCAGCAGCAGTTCCGTAATCTGTTCATGGCTTTGAACAGCAGCCCCAGTTACAATGAGTGGATGGAGATCTATAAAAAGTTAGTGTATTGGGAGCTGGAGATGAGCAAGGCCGACAGTCCTGAAATGAGCGAAGTGCTGCAAACACAGAAAGGCGAAGCCAATAACGAGTTCTTTAAGTTTATATCAAAGAACTATTCACAATGGCTGAATCCGAAAGCAACAGAAGCTCCTATTATGAGCCATAACCTGATGCAGTTTAAAGTATTACCGCATTTGGAAAAAGGGGTTCCCCTGTTTTTTATCCTGATTGATAACTTGCGGTTTGATCAGTGGAAATATATTCAGCCCATTTTTTCTGAGAGCTTCCGCATTTTAGAGGAAGATTCTTTTTATGCCATTCTGCCAACTGCAACCCAATACAGCCGTAATGCAATTTTCAGTGGAATGATGCCGATTGATATTGAAAAGAAATTTCCACAGCAATGGAAGAATGATAATGATGAGGGTGGAAAAAATATGCATGAAGAAGAATTTTTCCGTGCACAGTTACAACGTCTTGGCAAAGGCGATCTCAAAGCATCATTTACAAAAGTGGTGAATCACCAGGCAGGGCAGGATTTAGTGAACAATATTCACAACCTGATGAAGAATGATATTAATGTGATCGTTTACAATTTTGTGGATATGCTCAGTCATGCCAGAACAGAAATGGAAGTACTGAAAGAATTAGCCAATGATGAAAAGAGTTACAGAAGTATTACCGCCAGCTGGTTCGAACATTCTCCTTTGTACCAGGCACTGAAAAAAGTTGCAGACAAGAAAATTAATGTAGTAATGGCAACTGATCATGGAAGTATCCGTGTACAGAAACCTGCCAAAGTAGTTGGTGATAAAGAAACCACCACCAACATCCGGTATAAACATGGAAGGAATCTTAACTATGAACCCAAGGATGTGCTGTCGTTCCGTGATCCAAAAGAAATTGGATTGCCAACGCCTACTATAAATTCTTCGTTCATTTTTGCCAGGGAAGATGTGTACCTCTGTTATCCCAACAATTATAACTATTACGCCAATTATTACCGTAATACCTTTCAGCATGGGGGGGTCAGCCTCGAGGAAATGATCATACCTGTGGTGAGGATGACCAGTAAATAGTAAATGAAAGTGAAAAGTGGGAAGTAGCTGTGGAAAAATCGTTCAGCAGATTCCATGAACTCAGCTGCAGTACCGATAAATTTGCCGTGATGAAATACAATCAATCGACTTTAGATAAATTAGAGGCCATAATGGAAGAATGCGGCTACGTAGTGCGTTATGAAAGAGGCAATTTTCAAAGTGGCTATTGCATCCTGGAAGACAGGAAAGTGGTGGTGCTGAATAAATTCCTGTTGCTTGAAAGCCGTATCAGTACCGTTATTGATTTAATTCCCCAGGTAAATATTACATACGATGCCTTAACGGCAGAATCGCAGAAATTATATGATGAAGTAATGGCGCTTGCAGCTGCAAAGCAAACAGAGGAGTAAAAGGATAAACAGAGAAATAAAAAATGAAGAATGATAAATCAGGAAGTAGATACATTCCGCTATACGTTCTTATTTTTTATTTCTAATTCCTCATTTCGTATTTTTAGTCAGTGAGCTATCCTCCCATCAAAATTACTTTTCTCGGCACAGGCACCAGCAGCGGAGTTCCCATGATTGGTTGCGATTGTGAAGTTTGCACTTCCACCAATAGAAAAGATAAACGTTTACGCAGCAGCATTATGGTTGAAACAGCCGATACAACCATTGTAGTTGATACCACTCCTGATTTTCGTTACCAGATGTTGCGGTTGAATGTGAAAAAAGTAGATGCCATCATCTTTACACATCCGCATAAAGATCACATGGCCGGGTTAGATGATGTAAGATCATTCAACTTTATTACTAAGAAACCGATGGAGGTTTACTGCAATTATTTGACTGAGGAAGCATTGCGCCGTGATTTTTATTATGCATTCTCTGATACAAAGTATCCCGGAGTTCCGGAAATAAACCTGCATACAATAACTGATAAACCCTTTACGATAAACGAACTGTTGATAGAACCAATATTGGTATGGCATTTAAAAATGCCGGTACTTGGTTTTCGGTTTGGACCCTTTACTTATATCACCGATGCAAATCATATTGAAGAGGAGGAGAAGGAAAAAATAAGAGGCAGCAAGGTGATGGTGCTGAATGCCCTCCGCAAGGCAAAACATATTTCACATTACAACCTGGAAGAAGCCATTGCACAGGTGCAGGAACTTGGTGTGCCTGAAGCTTATTTCACCCATATCAGTCACCAACTGGGTTTGCATGACGTAATTGAAAGTGAATTGCCGCCAGGAATTCATTTGAGTTACGATGGATTATCGCTTGAGCTTTAGACCGGTTCCCCTCACTACCCGCTTTGTAGTATTTGATTTTTTTTTGACAACTGCTATTTTTAACTATGCAGTTTACCCAAAACAAATGGATCAGGGAATATTTTACCTTTTCCCAAAAAGAACGCCGGGCAGTTATTCTGCTGGCTGTCGCGGCAGTATTGTTTGCACTTCTTCCCACCATGTTTCCCTTTTTAGTAAAGGATGAAATGGAACTGGTTATCGACACGTCAACTGAAAATCAGCTGGCGCAATTGAAAATTATTCCTGAACGGAATGAATACAGAAAGAATGAAGAGCAGAATGATCAATTGTATGAACCAAAATATGCTTCAGCCAACAGGTACACAAAAGATGAACCGGCTGGAGAATTGTTTTATTTCAATCCAAACACTGCAAGCGCCGAAGAATGGCAACGGCTTGGGTTGAGAGAAAAAACGATCAAAACCATTCTTAATTACCGGAACAAGGGCGGGAAATTTTATAAGCCGGAAGATATTAAACGTATTTACGGATTACGTGAAGCAGAAGTTGAGCGCTTACTTCCATTCGTGCAGATTGAAAGAGTACCTGGAAGTAAACATGAAGCCGCTGGCTTTTCAAAAGCTGTTTCTGAAAAGAAACCCGGAGCAACAGAAAGCAAAAGTTTCGTGATTGATATCAATACTGCTGATACAACTGAATGGAAAAAGCTATACGGGATAGGCAGTAAACTTTCACAACGCATCATTAATTTCCGTACTAAGCTGGGTGGTTTTGCCACGGTTGAGCAGGTAGGGGAAACATTCGGCTTGCCTGATTCTACATTCCAGGCAATAAAGCCTAAGCTGATGGTGAAATCATCGTCCATCAAACAAATTAACCTGAACAATGCTACGCTGGATGAGTTGAAATCTCATCCTTACATCAAGTATGCCATCGCCAATGCCATTATACAATACAGGACCGAGCATGGTCAATTTAAAGCAGTTGCCGATTTACAAAAGCTGGGTGCTATTGATGAATTATTGCTTCGGAAAATAGCTCCTTACCTCACGGTGGAGTAAGGGAGAAAAATATTTTTCTTTTTCCGCTAACACATGTTAGCAAATCTCCTATATTTGCATAGCCGTTTCGATTGATTGCTATATGTAAATCGTTGAGTCATGGTACTGGTTCGAGGATCAGTTCATGGCTCAACTTCTTTTTACCCCTGCCGGAATCAAATGCCTAACTTGTTTACTCAAGAAGAAGCAAAGGTTGTAACCTTAGAAACAATAAAACCAAGTACATGAATTTTGCTCAGACAGAATTGACCGGACATGTGGCAGATGTAGCCCGTGATTTTGCACAGAAATATATTAAACCGCATGTGATGGAGTGGGATGAAAGCCAGCATTTTCCAAAGGATGTATTACAGGAAATGGGCAAGCTTGGATTAATGGGCATTTTTGTTCCTGAGCAATATGGGGGCAGCGGTTTTGGTTATCATGAGTATGTGGCGGCAATTGTTGAAGTGGCCAAAGTATGTGGCTCGGTTGGTTTAAGTCTTGCAGCTCATAATTCACTTTGCACCGGGCATATTTTGTATTGTGCCGGTGAAGAACAAAAGAAAAAATATCTTCCTAAACTTGCAAGTGGAGAATGGGTTGGCGCTTGGGGATTAACAGAGCCAAACACAGGAAGTGATGCAGCTAATATGCAAACCACAGCCGTTAAAGAAGGCAACGACTGGATACTTAATGGAACCAAATGCTGGATTACGCATGGAATCAGTGCAGAATTGGCGGTAGTTATTGCACGAACAGGTGAGCCAAGAACCAGCAGCAACTCAACTGCTTTTATTGTGGAAAGAGGAACAGCCGGTTTTAGAGGGGGCAAGAAAGAAAATAAACTGGGCATGCGAGCAAGTGAAACTTCTGAAATGATTTTTGATAACTGCCGCATACCCGATGCAAACAGGATTGGTGAAGTTGGAGATGGTTTTAGACAGGCGTTGAAGATCTTAGATGGTGGAAGAATTTCTATTGCTGCCCTGTCACTTGGAATTGCAAAAGGAGCTTATGAAGCTGCATTAAAATATTCACAGGAACGTTACCAGTTTGACCAACCCATTTCAAATTTCCAGGGAATATCTTTTAAACTGGCAGATATGGTTACTGAAATATCTGCTGCAGAATTATTGATCAATAAAGCAGCTGATTTAAAAAACCGTGGTGAAAAAGTTACTGAAGCAGGAGCTATGGCAAAATATTATGCCAGTGAAATTGCTGTGAAAACAAGCAATGATGCCGTACAGATTTTTGGCGGATATGGTTACACAAAAGATTTTCCGGTTGAAAAATATTACAGAGATTCGAAGCTCTGTACCATTGGTGAAGGAACCAGTGAAATTCAGAAAATAGTTATTGCAAGAGAAGTTTTAAAGTAGAATAGTCAACATGAGAAAAAAGCCGTTTCAATTTTGAAGCGGCATTTTTATTTTCATTAATCCAGGAAATCCTCTTCTTCTTTTTTCCCATATTTACCAAACAAGCCATCAATGGCTCCGCCAAAAATGGGGAACTTTTCTTTGGCAAAAATTTTAATTACATCAATTGCTTTATAGGCTTGTTTTTCTGTTAATCCTTCTGCTATTAAGCGGTCAATTAAATCCTGCATAGAAATAGTTTAAAGTTTCAGGTTTAAAGTTACAGTGTGGTTCATTGCAGCAAATAAAAAACCTGTTGATTATTTCAACAGGTTCAATATCGTACTTCGTACACTAACTATGCTACTTTCAGTATACTCAGTTTGCTCTTATCAAACTTATGTGTTGCATAATCGAGTGTAAGATGGAATTTCTTTTCATCACTGCCAGGCAAATCAAACATGGCATCGGTCAATACACTTTCGCAAATACTGCGTAAACCTCTTGCGCCGAGTTTATATTCCATTGCCTTTGTTACCATGAAATCATATACAGCATCATCAATGGTTAATTCAATGCCTTCTATCTCGAATAACTTATGATATTGTTTGATGAGTGCATTTTTTGGAACAGTTAAAATCTGACGAAGTGTTTCTGCATCCAATGGATTGAGATGAGTAACGATTGGTAAACGACCCAGTAATTCAGGAATCAAACCGAATGATTTCAGATCCTGTGCATTTACGTACTGCAGCAGGTTCTTCTTCATCAGTTCCTGTTCTTCATTGTTTACATTAAAGCCAATTGCATTGGTGTTAACACGACGTGCAATTACCCTGTCAATACCATCAAATGCACCACCGCAAATGAAGAGAATATTCTGCGTATTGATCTTGATGAGTTTTTGTTCAGGATGTTTTCTTCCGCCCTGTGGTGGAACCAGCACCTCTGTTCCTTCAAGTAATTTCAGCATACCCTGCTGCACACCTTCACCGCTTACATCTCTTGTGATGGAAGGGTTATCGCCTTTACGGGCTATCTTATCAATTTCATCAATATAAACGATTCCTTTTTCAGCAGCAGCCACATCATAATTACAAACCTGTAGTAAACGGGTAAGAATGCTTTCCACATCTTCGCCTACATAACCGGCTTCTGTAAACACCGTTGCGTCAACAATAGCGAAAGGAACATTCAGCAAACGTGCAATGGTTTTTGCCAGCAGGGTTTTACCTGTTCCGGTTTCTCCCACCATAACGATGTTGCTTTTTTCAATTTCAACTTCGCTTTCTGTTTTTTGCTTTAAACGTTTGTAGTGATTGTAAACTGCAACAGCCAGTACCTTCTTGGCATCATCCTGGCCAATAATGTATTCATCTAAAAATCGTTTGATTTCAACCGGCTTTTTGACGTTGAGTTTAAAATTAGAAGTAGTGGTTTCATTGCGCAGCTGTAATTCCTGGCCAATGATTTCCTGTGCATGCTCAACGCAATTTTCACAAATATGTCCCTCTTGGCCAGCAATTAATATCTTCACTTCGTCCCTGCTTCTGCCACAAAATGAACAATGCAACATGTTGTTTTTTGCCATTTGAAATGGATTTTTTAGGCAGGTCTGCATGCGCAAACCGCCTTCAAAGATAATAAACCTTTGTAAAGGGCATAGAATAAATAAAATAATGGAAAAGCGCACGGGCTTTTCCCCTATTTATGAGCTAAAATTGAAATCTTATAATTTGTCGAGAACGCCATCAACAATACCATAACCAACAGCTTCATTGGCATCCATCCAGTAATCACGGTCGAAGTCTTTTAAAACCTGTTCAAGCGACTTACCGCAATTTTTAGCCAGGATTTTAGCTCCCAGTTCCTTGGTTTTGGCAATCTGATCTGCCAGGATTTCAAGGTCGGCACTTGTTCCCTGTGCACCGCCAATACTTGGCTGGTGAATCATTACTTCACCATGTGGAAAGATAAAACGACGACCTTTTGTGCCACCGCTCAACAGGATAGAACCCATGGAAGCAGCCATACCCATACAGATTGTACTAACGGGAGAGCTGATCATTTGCATGGTATCATAAACAACCATTCCGCTGGTTACAACACCACCCGGACTATTGATATATAATTTGATTTCCTCGCCGGGCTTCATGGCTTCGAGGTACAATAATTTATTGACGATCTCTTTTGCAGAGTTGTCGTGCACAACTCCCCAGAAGAATATCTTACGATCTTCGAGGAATTTTTTATTGTAAGGGCCAAATGCGGCTGCTGTAAAGTTTTCTAATGGATTTTCTTTTGGTTCATCATCTTCTTCGCCTTCAAAGCGAACTGGAAATTTCGAATTATGCAGATACATAGTTTTACTTTTTAATGGTTTAGCTTTCTTTTACTTTTCTTGGATTCATCAGCAATACTTCATCCACCAGTCCATACTCTTTTGCTTCGCTGGCAGTCATCCAGAAATCACGGTCGCTGTCTTCTTTTACTTTATCATAGGTCTGCTCACTATGATAAGCGATGATTTCGTATAACTCAACTTTGAGTTTTTTTACTTCATTCACCATGATCTGGATGTCAGTTGCCTGTCCGCCTGCACCACCATATGGTTGATGAAGCATGATGCGTGAATGTTTTAATGCTGTACGTTTTCCTTTGGTACCTGCACACATAAGTACGGCACCCATTGAAGCTGCAATGCCGGTGGTGATAGTACTTACATCGGGAGTGATGTATTGCATGGTATCATAAATACCAAGACCTGCATAAATACTTCCGCCCGGGCTGTTGATATACATCTGGATATCTCTTGTACGATCGGTACTTTCCAGGAACAGCAACTGTGCTGTTACAATGTTGGCTACATAATCATTAATGGGCTCACCCAGAAAAATGATGCGATCCATCATTAAACGGGAGAAAACGTCCATGCTGGCGACATTCATCGGACGCTCTTCAATAATATAGGGCGTAAGATTTGTTGGGCTGAACTGTGTTTGATAATTATGCAGAGTGGCGCCGGAGATACCACGATGTTTCACGGCATATTTTTCGAATTCTTTGTTGATATCCATAGTGAATTTTTTTCCGGTTTGAAGTTAAGGTAATCGGTTGAAATAGAAATGTTTTCAAATACCATGCAATGAATAAAAGCAGGACAATAAGGCAGAGGAAACCAGTTGATAGTTTATAGTTGGTGGTTTTAGGTTGTTGATGTTCGGTTATTATGGCTGAATAACAACCAGCCTGACAAAATAAAAATCCCGCCAATTACTCAGCGGGACTGTATCTTTTTACATCGTACATCTAACCTCGTACTTTGTACATATTAATGGTGATGATGCTGATGTTCTTCATTCATTTTAATGAATTCTTCGGCACTTACTGCTTTCTCTTCTTTCTTCACCTGCTGTTCAGCCCAGTTAAATACTTTTTCAGTTACCAGTTTACGGTAAGTGCTGTCAACCTGCTGCTCATCTTTCAATAAGGTTTCAACATATTGATCCAGCCATTCAACATTGCCATCTGCAAGGTTCATCCCACCAAAATAACCAAGTACCTGCTGTTTCAAATTTTCTCTCAGCTCTTCAGGAGTTACATCTAATTTGTTTTCAGTAATAATTCTGTCAGTAATCAATGTCCAGCGTAACTGTGTATCAAAAGTTGGGTATTCAGCTTCAATCTGGTCAAGAGTTTTTGCCTGCTCACCTGAAGTTGCCATCCACTTTTTCAAAAATCCTGCAGGCAGTTCCATTTTCACATCTTCTAATAACACATGGTATAAATGATGCTGAACCTGGTTGCTGCTTTGTTTATCCCAGTAAGCCTGGATATCTGCTTCCAGTGCTGCACGGAATTCAGCTTCTGTTTTAATTTCTTTTCCCGGAACTGCTTCTTT
>JBEBHT010000292.1:0-5339 GCA_040081135.1 Lacibacter sp.
CAACAAGTAACTGTTTACGGTCAACAAATTTCCAGGTAGTGTCTGGAAGATTCTTCATTGTAAACTCCTGCTTCTTTCCCTCTTTTTCATAAATGAAGATGTACTCAAACTTATCCGGGATCGCATCAGCCGGCATTTTCTTTAATTCAAAAATATCGTTCCCTTTTTTGAAAGGCAAACAATCAACAACAGGCAAATACTTGAGTGTGTACCACTGAAATCCAAATCCCATTATTACAGCTGCCGTAATTTTCATCACATTCAGCCAGTTTTTTGCAAACAATGGTTGTATGCTGTTCCGGTAAATAAAAATAATCAGAATCAATACCAGCAAGAGCAAGTCTTTGAAGAAAGATTGTTTTGGAGTTAACGGCAGGCAATCACCAAAGCAGCCGCAGGATGCAAACTTTGCTGTTCCATCAGCATTTGTTGCCAGCCATGCATATCCGGTTAAGAACGTAAAGAAAATGATGAGCAGCAATAGCAACCAGCTGAAGAGTTTCATCCGCCATCCAATAATCACTGCAACTCCTGCAATAATTTCAAATGCATTCATCATAATTGAAAGAGCCAGCGTGTACTCATGAAATCCCTGCACACCCCATGCTTCAAAAAATTCCTGCATTTTATAACTCAATCCAAGCGGATCGTTAGCTTTTACCAATCCGGAAAAGATGAAGAGAATTCCAACAAACCAGCGGATAATTGTGAGTATTACTTTCATGCAATTAGTTATCTCGTTTTAAAATCGTTCAGACCGCCTTCAGCGTTCCGACCGTACATCTTACATCGTACCTCGTACATCTCCTCATCCCTGGTGAACTCCTTCTCCAATCAGGATCAATCCAAAAACAGCATAGTTGATGATATCATAATAATTGGCATCTATTCCTTCGCTCACCAATGTTTTGCCATCATTCAGCAATATCTGCCTGATACGTTGCAGTTTGGCCAGAGTCAAATCAACAAAACTTTCCTGGCTCATTTCACGCCATGCTTCACCATAATCATGGTTTTTATCCAGCATCAATAACTGGGCCTTTGCCATTTTTGTATCGTACAGTTCCAGTACTTTATTTACCGGCAATTCTTCTGCCTCACCTTCCTTTAAATCGAGTTGAATCAAGCCAATCACTGCATAATTGAGAATTCCCTTGAATTCAGATGCAAAACTGTCGCCGATCTTTTGCTCCTGCTTTTCCTGGATGGTACGGATGCGTTTAGCCTTGATATAGATCTGGTCAACAATGGAAATAGTGCGGTACACTCTCCATGATGTTCCGTAATCGATGGTTTTCTTCTTAAAAATATCCCTGCATTCAGCAATAGCCCTGGTATATTGATCAATTGTACTCATTACTTGTTCAGAATTGTTTCGTTAATTCGTGCTTATTTCACAGTCCTCAAAAATACAATGTACACACTCAACTGCAAAGGAAGATTATTGGTGATTGAAAAGCCCGTTGTTATGGGCATTTTGAACATTACACCTGATTCATTTTACAGTGGCAGCCGTGTGCAGCAATTGGATGATATTCTGTCAAGGGCAGAACAAATGATCATCGAGGGTGCCGCTATTCTTGATATTGGCGGACAAACAACCAAACCCGGAAGCGACCGTTTAACAGCAGCACAAGAATTACAGCGGGTGTTACCACCTATTCAACTGATCAAAGAAAAATTTCCGGAAACATTTCTTTCTATTGATACCTATCATTCAACAGTTGCCAAAGAAGCTGTTGCTGCAGGTGCAGACATTGTGAATGATATCAGCGCCGGTGAAATAGATCAGCAAATGATTTCAACTGTTGCTGCTTTACATGTTCCTTATATCGCCATGCACATGAAAGGAACACCTGCTACCATGCAGCAAAACCCGGTTTATGAGGATGTAACAAAAGAAGTCATTGATTATTTTATTCAAAAACTGAATGAATGCAAACAGGCAGGTATTACAGATATCATCATTGATCCCGGCTTTGGTTTTGGCAAAACCATAGAGCATAATTTTCAACTGCTGAAAAAATTGGAAGCCTTTCAAATCTTTCATGTTCCTGTACTGGCTGGGCTCAGCCGCAAATCAACCATCTGGAAAACATTGAACACAGTTCCTGAAGAAGCATTGAACGGAACAACTGTTCTTAATACCATTGCTTTAACAAAGGGTGCTTCTATTTTAAGAGTGCATGATGTAAAGGAAGCGGTGGAAGCAATTGAATTGTATCAGGCTTATCAGGCAGTATAGTTACCAAAACAGATTTCACAATAAGCAGCCCTCATAAATGAGTTTTTAAAAACATACTTAACTCAAATGGTTCAATATCTTTTGCCACAATTTCTCCCTTTTCATTTAGAAGAAAATTTGCAGGATAATTATTGACTCCCAATCTATTTGCGACTTTACCATTTAAATCAAGAAATTGACCCCATAAAAGGCTATGCTTTCTTATTACATTTTCCCATTCCGGAATATTCTTTTTACTGTCTACTGAAACACCAATTATATCAAATCCTTTGAGGTTGTATTCTTTGAATAATTGGTTTAACTCCCCAAATTGGCTGATACATGGGTTACAATGGCTAAACCAAAAATCTATTAGGGTAAATTTAAATTCTTTTTTTTTCGGCAAAACTGTTTGTTTAAACTCTCTGTTTAAAAGTGACATCACAGGAAAGGTTTGCCCTATTGAAGTTTGCCTTTGTAAAGTTATTGTCTCATTTAAAAATTTTCCAGTGTGATTTTTTTTCAAACTGCTTGAAAATGCACTAAAAATTGTATCATAAATAGATTCATAAGAATCGGATACCTTATTTACAAAGCTCCAAAAAGCAACAAAAGAAGTACTGTAGTTTTTTATATAATTTAGCAGGATTTCATTTTCAACATTTTCGGCATCGCTTTTCAGATTTCGAATTAACTGTAAATACTCATAGGGAATATTGTTTTTATAAATAGTATTTAAACTATCCCTATACTTATCTATGTAAGCTAATTTTTGATTTACTAAATAAAATAAAGGGTTAAAATCATTGATATACTCACTCATTTGGAGATTCCGAATATCCGGCGTTTTCCATGAAGAATTAATATCGCAGACAATCATTTGATTTCCGGTATCAAGAAAAAAAATACCGGATACATAGACTGGAATTGAATTTTGATAAACTCCTATTCTGTATGCATAAGGATAAGGAATTTTGTTTTTTAATTTAAATTTCCCATTACTAATAATAGACTCACCCCCTTCTTTATTATTTGAATAGAAGCCTTTGGAATTTATTGGAATTAACCTTACAACTCCGCTATTCAATTTAATCACACCATTTAAAGTATATGTGTGAAAATTTGCTTGGGCAAAACACCAATGACAAACTAAAAAAAAGCAAATTTGTAAACCTGCAATTCTACCCATATCAAAAGGAATTTACGGAATAAAAAATGCAGAATTCATGAATTCTGCATTTTAATTAAAAACCGGAGACAGTTTCCTGTCTCCGGTTCGCTATTTCAATATCGTATTTTATTGATTGGGATTTCCACCTGTTGGAGGAGCTGGAGGCCCCTGAGGTTGTGGTTTTGGAACTGTTATATCCAGTACTTCAACTTCAAATATCAGGTTTTCGTAAGGCTTAATTACAGGAGGGTTTCCCTGCATGCCATAAGCCAGCATTGAAGGAACATAAATTCTTGCTTTACCACCTTTTGCAAGCTGCTTTACGCCATCTTCAAAACCTGGACTCATTCCCTGTGCACCAATAACAAAGCTCATTGGGTCAGTATGTCCAAAAGAAGTATCAATATTTGAATCGAATTTCTTTCCTTCAAAATTCACACCTGTATACATTACAGAAACCTGCTTTCCGCTATCTGGTTTATCGCCAGTTCCGGGGTTGAGAATTTCAACATAGGTTCCCAAAGGAGTTTTAGTTGCAGTAATATTTTTTGATTTGAGATAAGCTTCAACAGCTTTAAATTCTCTTTCTTTCTGTGCAGTCATTTCTGCATTGAATTCATTTTGAGCAGCAGTAAGGTCGGTCATTACTTTAGTAATGCGGATAGAGATCGTGATTTTATCACCTTTCTTTAAACCGGGAGGCATTTGACCCATGTTCTGTTTTGCAATTGAATCAGCACTCTGCACAATTATAGCACTGTCGCCTGCATGAAGCAATGGAAGGATCTCAGAAAGATCATATGGACGTCCAACACTGTCAACAGCAGTAAATGCAGGAATCTTACCATATGAATTATAGGTAACAGAATCTTTTTGCTTTACGATTGCATTGAATTTAATAAAGTTGCCGGCTTTGAGCTGAGCACCTTTACCATCAGAGATAATTTTGTACAGTAAGCCACTCTTTGCTTTTTTGAAAGAGCCGCCACCGCATGATGCCAATACCACTATAGCAAGCATGGCAACAAAAATGGATTGAATTTTCTTCATTGTTTGTATTTAAAAAGTTGATAATTGCGATTTATAATTCTGAATAACCGTTTTAAATAAGTTCACATTCGCCTCCAGACTCTCGTCTCTTTCTCCACCTGCCGCATTGAAATGCCCGCCCCCGTTAAAATGCTGGCGTGCAAAAGTATTACAATCAAACTCTCCTTTGCTGCGGAAGCTCCATTTTCTTTTTTCGTCCCGGTCAATAACCAAAGCTGCCAGTTTTATACCCTGAATTCCGAGCGGATAGTTCACCAAACCCTCTGTATCACCGGTTTTGATCTGGAAACGCAGTAAATCCTGCTTGGTAACCCAGATCAATGCAGTATTAATTTCATAATCCACCTCCATCCTGTTCATCAAAACATGACCAATAAAACGGAAACGGTTTTCTAAAAAGTTATCGTAAATATGATCGTGAATGACTGTATGCTCAAGCCCCCTGCGTTTAAAATCAGCAATCATTTCAAATACCGATGCTGAAGTTGATGCAAAACGGAAACTTCCTGTATCACCCATTACTCCGGCATACAGGCACTGCATCATTTCATTGGTAAGTTTTTCAATATGACCACTGTGCATAATGAAATCATATACCATTTCACAGGTTGAGCTTTTGGCCGTATTACTGATACCATAAGCAAATACTTCTGTTTGTGGCTCACGGTGATGATCAATCAATACTTTTCGTGCCTTTACGTTTTCCAATGCAGGCGCCATCCGTTTGGTACGGTTGAGTGCATTGAAATCGAGACAAAAAATCCAGTCGGCATCATTTAAGATGGCATTACACTTATCAATATTGGTTTCGTAGTTGAGTACATTTTCACAACCGGGCATCCAGTTTAAAAAAGCAGCCCAGTTGGTGGGAGAAATCACCTGCACGGTATGACC
>JBEBHT010000022.1:0-22152 GCA_040081135.1 Lacibacter sp.
GGCCACCATCCTGAGTTAAATAATAATCAATGGTTACATTGCCACTGCAGGAAGACCATTTAGTAAGTTTATAATCACTGTTATTGATAATAATCTGTGAAGGGTTGGCACAATTATTTTTTAATGACCATACATTTAATACAGAATCAATGGGATGATAGTATACTCCTGTTAAACCAATTCCTCCCTGGTAGGGAACTTTTGTATCTAACACAGAATGCATATGTAAAACCGGAACAGGTCTTGACGGATTACAAGGTTGCGTTACCATCATTGTACAGCCGCTTGGTGCAATAGCTGCAATTTTGTTTGCTACTTCACAGGCAAGCCTGTATGATAACATTCCGCCATTTGAATGTCCTGTGGCATACACCTTCTTTGCGTTTATTTTATACGCAGCTGTTAATTTATCAATCAGTTGAGAAATAAATTTTACATCATTAATATTATTATCTCTTGCATATTCACAACAGCCTCCTGCATTCCAGGTTCTGGCAGCAATGGGACCGGTACTTTTTACACCTTCGGGATACACAACAATAAACTTTGCAGCATTTGCTTTCTCTGTAAGCTTTGATGTTGTTTCAAATTGATTTGCATCACCACCGCCGCCATGCATGGCAATCACCAGTGAAAAACCGGAAGACTCATAATAATTGGGAGGAAGATTCAATGTATATGTTCTAACCAATCCATCAATAGTGATGGTTTCATTAAACCGATACACTTTTGGCGGAGCAGGGCTGTTGTTTTTGCAGGCTGTAAACAAACTGATAAACAGGAAAAGAATAACTGAAACAGCAGTTGTTCGGTGCAGGAAGTTTTTCATTGAATTAATTTTTATGCCTGTTAGGACTGGATTTCTCAGAAAACGTTTAAAAGAGAAAATAATTTTGCGGGAGACAATAAAAATCTGAGAGCTTGTCGGAAAGAGTTGGTACAAATAAGTGCATGAATGCCCTGAGAGGGATGCGGTGTTTACAATCAGTGCAAATCCATTTATCTCATATAAACGAAGGAGAAAAAGGAAAACCCAATGATCCATCATTACTATCTTCTGTTTCCATTGGCTGATGTAAGATCTCTGCAAAAGCCTGCATCATCAGATGCTTTGTTTGCTTACTCCATTCAATAAATATGTCACTTGTGTTTTTATACTGCGGAATATAATTCAATAAAACATCAAGGTTAAACTCATCAGCATAGATCCCTGCTCCTGCTTTTGCAGCATCCCTTGCATTGCACCATTGTTCAAAATGTCCTTTCACCGGAACCATTAAAACCGGTTTACCAAAATACATGGCTTCGCAAACACTTTCAAAACCGGCTGTTGTTACCAATGCTTTAGCATCGGCCATAAAGTGCAGAAACTTTCTGTCATCAAGAGAATGAAAACAAAGCGTATCATCAAAGCGCCATTTCCCCTTTACTGTTTTACTATCAGTAAAACAATGCAGTTCCACATCGGGATGTTTTTTATGCCAGTTAATAATATCCTGCATATAACCGGCATTCAGAATATATACCAGGATATGATTACCATGAAATACTTCCTGTTCAGCAACTTCTTTCCGTAAAAGCGGCGGTGTGATGCTGATGTTTTTGTATACCTGCTGTTGCAACGGGTAAAAAGAAAGTGCCAGTAATTTGTCTGATCCCTTTGCAGTAAGTTCAGTATACTTTTTTATCGCATAACTTTCTTTTTTACTGCTGCCCTTCGGAAATTCAAACTCAGGATGCAGGTAAATAAACTGGTGAGCAACAGAAATAATTCTTGTGTTGAGTTTATTGAAAGATGAACACAATCCAATCAGTGGCTCATAAAAATTCAGCAACAGATCAGGTTTGTAAGTATCCACCACTTCATTGATCTGCCGCATGCTTTTCCTGTACTTTCTCCATTGCAGCATGTTTTTAAAAATCGTTTTGCCCAACTGAATGCATTTGTTATCCTTATCTGTAATAAAATTCGGACTCAGAATGTTGATGATGGGTGCCTTAATACGTTCACGTACAAAAGCAGGAATTTCTCTTCTGTTACTGCTTCCAATCATAACAGCAGCTACATGATGTCCGTTGGCAATTAACATTTCATAGGTTGCAATAGCCTGGGTTAAATGTCCACGACCTTCGCCCTGTACTGCAAAAACAAAGGTATTGATCATACCAGTTCTGGGGTTAAGTTTGAATGAAAAGGTTCAGCATATTGACCGGGCTGAAGAATAGTTGTTGTGATTTCTGTTTGTGTTTCTTTCAACCAGTCATTGTAATAAATAATTTTCCATTCACCTTCTTTGGTTTCAACAATGGCGCTCATGGTTTCCACCCAATCGCCGCTGTTGAGGTAGTGAATACTGTTCATCATTTTGTCAGCTGCCTGGTGAATATGTCCGCAGATAACACCATCACATTGATTAGCCGCTGCCACTGCACACAATTGCTCTTCATAATCAGAAATAAATGAAACAGCCGATTTTACTTTTGCTTTTACCACCTGCGAAAGCGAGTAATAAGGTAATCCTCTTTTGGTACGGTAGTGATTGTAATACCGGTTAAGCCAAAGCAGGAATGTATAACCAACATCACCAAGCTTGGCCAGCCATTTGAGTTTGGTTGTAACCGTATCAAAAATATCGCCATGCACTACATAATATTTTTTACTGCCGCTTTGCAGAATATGGTGACGTTTGATAACAAACTGCCCGAATGAAAATGGAAGAATCTCATCCAGAAAATCATCATGATTGCCACGCAGGTAAATCACTTTTGTGTTGTACTTGTGCATGTACTTCATAATGATGCGGAAAAAGGAAGTATGTTTCTTTTTCCACTCACCTGACTTCTTTAATTGCCAGCCGTCAATAATATCGCCGTTGAGAATAAGGGTGTCGCATTTATGGTTGCCTAGAAAATCAACCACTTCTTTTACCCTTGAATTGCGGATGCCAAGATGGATATCAGACAGGATAATTGTTTTGTAAAATGTCTTCACAGTAAAGGTTTTACAAAGGTTGAAGCCTATTATTAACTTACAGTTTCCAAACTGTTAACAGCATATGAATAAATTGTGACCTTAATGTTAAGTAGTACCAGTTAAGCAGATTAATTGATAGACGCATAGCAGCAACGATATGGTGATTATTCTTAAGAAATCATATGTATAAAGAAAGAAATCTGAGTTGTTTTATTAAACCTGGTCAGCGAAGTAATACTAAATTAATCTTCAGATAAACACAAGATAATATGCAGCGGGTAGTTTTGACAAACCAATTCAATGAAAGCTATCTGTCTTTTTACCCTCCTTGGAATTTCATTTATATCTTCTGCCCAACCGACCCTCAAAACAAAAAACATCATCATCATTACTACAGATGGCTTCCGCTGGCAGGAGGTATTTACAGGTGCCGATTCTTTACTCATCAACAACGAAAAATTTACTGCTGATACATCATTCACTAAACAAATGTATTGGGATAATTCTCCTGAAACCAGAAGAAAAAAACTGATGCCTTTTTTCTGGAATGTAATTGCAAATAAAGGCCAGTTATATGGCAACAGATTCTTCAATAACCGGATGAACATGAAGAATCCTTATAAAATTTCTTACCCTGGGTATAATGAAATACTTACCGGCTATGCGGATCTGTTTGTATCAAAGAACAGACCTGTTGAAAACAAAAACAGAAATATACTGGAATACCTCAATGCCCAACCCGGCTATAAAGGGAAAGTGGCAGCTTTTACATCCTGGGATATATTCCCTTATATTTTCAATGAAGACAGAAGTAAGTTCCAGGTGAACAGCGGATATGAAATGCTTGCAGACGACTCAACAATCATCAATCATAAAATAAACCGTGTACAGGAAAGTATAAAAGAGAAAACAGGAACAAGGCATGATTTACTTACCTATATAAGTGCAAAGGAATACCTGCAGACTCATCACCCTAAAGTTTTATTCCTTGGCTTTGGCGAAACAGATGAAGAAGCACATAAAGGAAACTATGCAGCCTATTTACAAAAAGCAGCAATGGCAGATAAAATGATCGGAGATTTGTATGCTTTCATTCAATCTGACCCTTTCTACAAAGACAATACAACTATTCTTATAACCACAGATCATGGCAGGGGCAATACATCAAACACCTGGAATGCACACACTACGTTTATCAACGGATCTGGTGAAACCTGGTTGGCAATGATCGGACCTGATATTATTCCTTTAGGTGAAATGAAAGAAGAGCAACAGTCTTACGGCAATCAACTTGCTGCAACCATTGCTCTTCTTCTTGGAGAGAGATTTGACAACTCACATCAGGCAGGAAAACCTATTCAATTGCCTGCAGATGGAAAAGATAAATCAGTAACCGGTAATATTCTCCGGTAATACACTTTCCCGTTATTCTTAACTGAATTTTTTCTGTATAAACACGATTTGCTTTTGACTTACCCGTTACAATCAGGCGTTAACTGATACAGGAAAACAATAAGCTATTTAGCAGTTTTAGCCTTTACAGTCTTTTTCGGAGTACTTTTTTTCGTGGCTTTAACCTTACTTACAGCTGGTTTGGTACTTGCTGCTTTACTGTGATGTACAATAAAATCACTAAGTATGCTGCTTGCTTCCTTCATTTTTTTGGCAAACTTTTTACCATTATCCACATTTTTAAACTCCTTCATAGCTGCTTCAATTTTTGCAAGCACATTTTTTTTAATTTCCTTTTTGGACACTTTCTCTTTGTTCATGATTTAATAACAATTTATTAATATGAAAGTATCAATAAAATTAGTCATTGAATGTTAAGTTTTTACGAATCGTATCCTGCCGAAAAGAGATTGGCTTTACAGCCCCTTTACAATTTCCTCGGCCAATCCAAAACTCAAGGTCATTCCTGCTCCACCCAATCCATTCAATACATAAACACCCGCTTCAGGAGAAAAGAACAATTCTGTATCGCCGTTAGTCAGCTTTGGATAAATGCCATTCCAGGTTTGAATGACAGTCCAGTCGTTAAATGCAGCAAACTTTTTCAGGTAATCAAGAATCATCTGGTTTATAAATGCTTTGTCAAACGGATCATGAGTGTTTCCATACTCATGCGAATCGCCAATGGTTAATTCACCTGCTGCATTTTGTGAAACCATTACATGAATACCCCAATCCTGGTAAGCACTCATCTCTTCCGCATAAAATTCTTTGAGTTTTTGTAAAGATGGAGCAACTTTAAAACTATGATAATGAGTAAGTGATAACCCCCCGCATAGTGCAGGGCCAATACGCCATTCGTTTGACTGTGCAGCAACTCTCATCATCTGGAGTTTGCATTTGGTCAATGGATAAGCAGCAAAATCTTCAGGGTACAGGGTTTCAAAATCTGCGCCGCTGCAAATGAAAATAACTTCTGCATCATAATCTTCATCGTTACCAATGTACACGGTATTTTCAGAAATATAACTTACACATCTGTTCCAGAAAAATTCGACAGCATATTTTTCTTCTAAATAGGCAGGTAATGCAGCAATTGCTTCTCTGGGATCAACAATCAATTCATCTGCACTGTATAATCCGCCAAGCAAATTGGTTTGCACAACGGCCTCTGTTTGTTCTGCTATTTGTGCTGCTGATAATAATTTTACCGGACGATCAGTTTTAAACTCTTCATACAGCTCCTGTAAAACGGTCCATTCAATTTTATTATGTGCCACATGCAAACTGCCAACAGGATCGCTCCAGAATGCACCGCTCTTTGAAATTTCTTCCCAAATACTCCGGCTGCGTAAAGCTCTTTCATATAATAAACCATCGGGCTGCCCTACAGGCCAAACCATTCCAAAATTTCGAACAGATGCGCCGGTTGCTTTATCACCCCGCTCAAATACCTGCACGGCAAAACCTTTCACTGCCAATGCCCTTGCCGTTGCCAAACCAACAATACCTGCGCCAATAACAATTGCTTTACGCTTGTCCATAATACGGAGACTTTAGTCGTTTATATTTCTCATTAAAATATGAAAGTGAAACCATGGTTCCTGTAATTCCTACCACTGCAGAAAACAAAGCAGCACCTGAGTAAAAAGATGACCAGTTTGTTTCTATAATAAATAATTCTTTCCCCAGCATAACAAGCATGGCCCCGAAATAACCAAAGGCATCTGCTGTATACATTAAAAACCCTGCATTTCCATTGATGCGGAAAGCTGCAATCATGCGTTCAAAAAAAATACAGTTGAATGGAATGTAGGCCATGTATAAACCAAGGCCAACAAGTTGCATCCATAATACACCATCTAATAAACCAATACGGTAAAGAAGAGATGAAATTCCTGCTAACAGAAATCCCATAAAAATCAGGAGATGAATTAAGCGGAAAGCCTGGATGTTTCGTTTCACTATACCCAGCAAACTCACCAGCACCAGCACAACTACTGATGTGATTGTTTCTGTCTTCATAAAAATGCTGTAGTCATTTCCATATCCAAGATCCGTCCAGATATTGGTCATAAAATTATCACGCAGGTCACGGATGATGGTGAGAAAAACATAGGTAACCGTTATCATAAAAATTCCTGCACCAAATAAACCAAGTACTTTTTTTCTGTCGTCCCTGCTCATACTTACACGTTGTGTTCTCAGTTCAACATCAGTTGCATCAGGTGAAGGAATTTTTTCAAGTAAATAAATTAACACTGCAAGCGGTAAGGCAAAAACCAACCCGGTAAAAAAAGGCATCCACTGTTCACTTACATTCCATTCAACAAGTAACCACTTGGCAACAGTTCTTGTAAAACCTCCTGCAAAAATGAAACTCACTGCCATAGCCGAGCCAATAAAATCAGTTGTTTTTCTTCCTTCCACATAACTGAATACAATACCCCACATAAACCCCAATGCAAAACCATTGATCAGTAAACAGATTAAACCAAACAAAGGCGGCAGTATGGCAAAGAAGAATAAGGAAAGCCAGGCAGTACCGACAAGGATGACAGATGTTTTCCATCTTCCCATCCGTTTTAATTCTGAAATAAACCGGATGCCGTAAAACTTACTCAACATATAACCAATACCCTGGCTGATGATGAGCAATGTTTGATAACGGATGCCCCAGTATTCAATACCCGGGAATGTTGCAACAGTAAATGGCTTGCGGTATGCATATACAGAAGAATAGGTTAAGAATGCAACCAATGCTGCATACAAAGTGATCTCCAGCTGTTTCGATGCCGGTTGAACTGAAGTATTTTTCAGTGTTAGACTCATAACATCAATGCAGGTAATTCTGAAAGATGATCAATGACCTGGTCGGGCTGGTATTGTGCAAGCAATTCTTTTGAATAGGCCCCTGTTGTGATACCAATCACCAAACCGCAATCTGCATTCCTTCCTTCCTGCACATCCACTTCTGTATCTCCTACTTTTACTACCTGCTTTGCATCACTGATTTTACTGCGTTTCATTAACTCCTGAATCATATAAGGATAAGGACGGCCTTCAGGCACTTCATCACTGCACACAACAAAATCAATCATCTGACCCTCTTTCCAGTTTAATTTTCGCAGGATGACATCTGTAATGTCTTTTGTAAATCCTGTATTCAGGGCAACTTTTATATTATTTGCTCTCAGTTGCTGAAATAATTCTTCTGCATAGTCTAATGGCTGCAGATCCTCATCGTTCTCATAAAAAGAAATCATGTTCTGAATAAAGGTGTCATGAATCTGATCAATCAGTTCATCAGAATAAGTTTCATTGTCAGGCGTAAACTGATCCAGCAGAATAATGATGGCATCCTTCTTTCTCCAGCCCATTACTTTATTTACTTCTTCAATTGGAACAACCACACCATGTTGCTTAAACGCATCAATAAATGCTTCAGCGATATTTCCTTTATCTCTTACCGTTGTACCTGCAATATCAAATACAACTAATGAATAGTTTGACATATAATTTTATTTAAATGAAGAAGTGTTTATCAGCCAGCCAAATGCTTTACAATCATATCATGGAAAGGCTGCAGTTCACCTGTTGGAAGATCATCTTTGGCGAGCTCATCAATTTTCCGCATGGCAATCATTTCATGATATAGCTGATCACTTTCAAAAATCACAGCTTCATCATGCGACATTCTTCCTCCCTGGAAAACCAATGTTTGCCTGCTTGCTTCCGAGAGGCGGTTAAAATAGAATTCGTCTTTATAAGTGAGGTAACGTTTGGCCGAAACATGTGCCTGAACCAATTTCACCAGCCGGTCAGAAAACCTGCGCATGCGCAAAAATGCAGCGCCGATTTTTTCATGGTTCATCACACCATAGTTATCCATCTTTGCAACATTGTGTTCAGCAACACAGATATGCCCGATGTCATGTAAAAAAGCAGCCAGCACCATTTCATCATCACAGTTTTGTGCTTTGGCATGTTCTGCACTTTGAAACGCATGCTGAAGCTGAGTTACATTTTCACCAATGTAATCATCGCCCCCATGTTTCCTGTACAGATCAATAATTTCAGTTGCAATTTTTTCTGCTCTTGCTTTCTCCATATTCAATTATAATATGGAGCGTAAAATAGAAGTGTAATGTGAAGCAGATGTTACTACAGTGTGAATTGAATATTAAGCCATACACTGCGGCCATATCCATTGATGCCACTGCCATGTGTGCGGTAGTCTGTATTAAATAAATTTTGAAGACCGGTATTAAATTTCAAATGCTTCAATTCATACCCTGCATAAAGATTTATTACCTGGAAGCCGGGTGTACCTCCTTTCGGAATACGGTTATCATCTTTATCGCCTTGTGTCAAACGATCCTGCTTTGCAGCAAACCAAAGTTCAGCAGCAGCAAACCACCTGTTCAGTTTATAAGTAGAAAGAACTTTCCCATTGAAAGGTGGCATTCTGCGTAAAGGTTCATGTTTAGTAGTATTCTGTCCAAACACATAAGCAAAGCCCGCATTTACATTCCAGTTCTTCAGTATCTGCCAATCCATTTCAGCTTCTGCACCACGGATGAATGCCTGCTCTGTGTTTTCTTTTTTATATACATTATATCCATTGATCACTTCTCCTTCCTGTTTCACTCTTGTAATCAACTGCTTCAGCTCCATATAAAACAGATTGGCCGTTGCCGTAAGCTTTTTACTGCGGAACTTATACCCTGCTTCATAGTTAAATGATTTTTCCGGCAACAGATCAGCAGCAGGAACTTCATAACGAAAATCAACAATACCAAGCGTTCCCATATCATCAACATTGGGAGCACGGTAACCACTGCTGAACGATGCAAACAGGTGATGATACCGGTTGATACTGTATGAAACTGCTGCATTGCCAACTAAAGCAGAGGGTTTGATATTTACATTGCCTAATGTAGTATCGGTAATACGGATATCAAACAGATTATAACGGAGTCCGGCATTAATATGAAAATTCTTCAGGTTGAAATGATGCAGGGTAAACAGTGAGTAATTACCATACTTTGATTCGTCAGGATACAAACCACGTAACACTGTTTTACTTCCTGTTGACTGGTTAATATCTTCTTTACTGCTGTTTACTTTATCGTGATACAATTCAATGCCGGAATTGGCAGTCCAGATTTTTGTAAACTCCGAAAGTACATCAACAGTAAAACCAATTGTGCCCACTTTATCTTTTTCCTTTCGCAGAACAACACTTCCGTTTTTCTGACTGTTCCTTCCTTCAACTGATTGCTGATGTGACAGGATGAAGTCAATTGTACGAATCAGCTTATTACTGTTGCTTACAGAAAGCTTTGCATAACTCAGTATCCGCTGCTGAGGATCCATTTCATTTACTGCAAAATTTTCAAGCAGCACTTTATGATAAACCGGTACATGTTTTTGCTGAAGGAAATAATGAGCTGTTGTTAACTGCATCTTCTCATTGAGTTTAAACTTCAACTTCACATCATAAGCAAATTCTTTGTAACCGCTTGGTGATTGTTTCCCGGTTGTATCACCTCCAATGATATCACCAAAGTCTCTTCCTGTTGCTCCCACAATTGCTGCAAATCCTTTACTGCTGTAATTCATTTCAGCCCTTGATGTTTGCTCCATATTTCCACTCATGAATTTTACAATGGCAGTTGCAGCTACTTTCTTTATTCCGTCATCATTACTCTTTTTCAGCAGAGGTTCTTTTGATAATACATGGATTACCCCACCCAATGCATCCGTTCCATATTGAACAGAACCTGTTCCTCTTGCAACTTCAATTTTTTGTATTGTAAATGCATCAACGGTATTGAGATACTGGTTGGGGCCATAACGGGATGTTGAGTTGTTTAAACGGATTCCATCAACGAGTATCAGTGTTTGATTTCCTGTTAATCCTCTTACAAATGCTGAGCCGCCACCATGATTTGTTTTTTGAACAAACACTCCATTCATTCCCATCAATGCTTCAGGAGTGGTACGTGGATTGAACTGATTCAGCTGCCTACGGTCAACTGATTGTAAAGTATACGGCACAACTGCCTCTTTTTGCATGGTACGGTTTGCAGTAACAATTACTTCGTTCAGTGATTTCACAACTGTATCCTCCTGTGCGTATGCAGAAAGTAATAAACTGTTACAAACTAAAAAAAGAATCAACTTGTTCATAAAATAAAATCGTTCGAATTACAGAATTATTTCTCTTTCTCCTCTTCCTCATCTTCATCCTCTACCATTTTTACAAATGCGCTTCTTCTTGGCGCAGGCATCACACTTGCCTCTCCTTTTACTGTCTTCCAGATTACTTCGCTGAATACAAGATCAGGAATACGGTCTTCCTTTGTGAAGTCAAGTGTTTCACTCAATCTTGCAGTGGCTGTATTCTTTACATTCTTTTCATTCAGATCAACATTGGCAGCAACAGACTTGAAAGGAGTTAAATCAGGAGTACTTGTAAAGCATCTCCACATTGGTTCTGCAGCAGCATCGTACTGACTCATTGGTGGTAAACCAAGTATCAATTCAATTGTACGCAGCATTGATGAGGTAGAGTACATAGTATGATCAACAAGTTTTCTTTTTACAAAACCACCGGCTACGTAGGCAGTGGTTCTGTGAGCATCCACATGATCAGGGCCATTCTGTGCATCATCTTCCACAATGAAAATGGCTGTTTCTTTCCAGATAGAGCTTTGAGACAGATATTCAACAAACAGTCCAACTGCCAGATCATTATCTGCCACATGTGCAAATGGTGTTGGTCTTCCAATTCTTGCACCTTCTGTATGATCATTGATAAAACGAAGTGAATTAAATTTTGGAACTGCATTCACTGCAAGCAGCGAATCGAATTCTCTTTTCCACTGATTAAAGCGTGTAGTATCTCTTACTTTTTCATCCCAGCTTGTATAATATGGACAGAAATGATTTTGCAGTACAGGGATATTTGCTTTGTAATCATCTGCAAACTCGCCATAGGTTCTGTAGCTGACACCTGCACGTTTGCAATAATCCCAGAGAAAACCACGATCGGGGCTTGCAATATCACGGGTGCCTTCTGCATCATATTCACCACCACGGCCACCATAACTTGTAACCCAGTTTTTTTCTAAATAATCATTCGCATTGGCAGCCATTGTCCAGTTATGTCCATCGGCACTTACTTCACCATCAACATAAAAATTATCAAGCAATACAAACTCCTTTGCAAGCTTATGTTGATTAGGTGTAATCTTTTCTCCAAATAACACAAGACTTGTATCGCCATTGCCTTCAGGCATATCACCCAGCACCTGGTCGTATGTTCTGTTTTCTTTAATGATATAGAAAACATATTTTATGGGAGAAGGGCTGCCTACTTTCATTGGAATTGGATTGCCGGCTTCACCTTTTGCATTCAGTTCTTTATCTTTTGTATAAGGAGTGTTTTCATAAACCGATTTAGAATAAGTGGCCAGTGTTACAGGGGAAGGTTCATCAATAATACTCATGTTGCCTTTCATCAATCCACCGATGTACTGAATTTTACTTTGCTGCTTTCTGTAATCGCCATGCTGATAGATTACTTCCTGTTTATTGCTTGCGGGGTTGGGGCCTTTCACATTTGGATAAGAAGAAAAGCCTTTCCCGTTTGTTACAAATATTTTTTTGCCAATCACTTTTACATTGGTGGGATACCAGCCAGTTGGAATAAACCCTTTTGATTTACTGAAACCGGGTTTACTGATATCAAAAACTGCGAGGCAATTATTATCTGCATTGGCAACGTAAAGCGTTTTCTGGTCTTCACTTACTGCAAGTCCGTTACTGGCCGATCCTGTTGGTGCATTGGGATATAATGCCGCATTCAATACTTCCAGTTCTTTGCGTTGCTTTACATCAATAACAGATACTGCATTATCCCCTGCAATAGCAACAAAAAGATAGTTGCCATTTTTTGACAGTAATAATTCATTGGGGTTTTCACCAACATTTATCTCTGCTGCAATTTTCTGTGAAGCAATATCAAACACTAATACTTTCTTTCCTCCCCATAAAGAAATGTAAAGTTCTTTTTTATTGTTCGATAATAAACAGGAGTAAGACGCTTCCTTCAGTTGCAACTGGAACACAACTTTTTTAGTAACAAGATCAACAATATAAAGGGAGTTGTTATCTTTTGTTACAACATACATGAGTTGTGCCGCATCATCAATATCAATACCAGCAGGAGAAATTTTATTGGGCCATTTCTTTCCAAGCGATATGGAATCATTTAAAACAAGTTTATTCTTAACAACGGCATACTTTAAAATCCAGTTATCGTTGCCGCCACTGGCGTATAGAAATTTTTCATTGGCTGAAAATTTCAGTCCATACCAGGATTTCGGTACCACCACATTATCGAGTACTTTCTCAGTAACCGGATTAATCAACTGAATACTCTGCACACTTTGCCCGTTGTTAGTAACGGCCATTAATTTTTTTGATTTCGATACAGCTATGTTCAATGGGAGATCTCCCAACGGTATTGAGCGGCCTGCAGGTGATAATGTCCAGCCGTTTGGAAGCAGCACTTCTTTACTTTCCTTAGTTTGAGCAAACAAAGAAGCAGGAAGTAAAATCAAAGCAGCAAGAATCATTTTTCTGATTGTAAGCATAACATTGTAATTTATTATTGGTTGAATTCTTTTCTCATATCTTCTACCTTATCCATTGCGGGTCCCTGCATAATCTTCCGCCAGTCAATTGTGCGGTTGTATTTCAGCATGGCTTTATCTACATCAAAAACCCTTGGGTCGTGTTGCTCTAAGGTATACGGAGTAAAATCAGGTTTATCAGTAAAAAAATCCTGCAGTAAAGATGCAGTAACATCGTACTGATTGACATAGGGAACGTTTAAAATATTATAGATGGTTTTTAAGATAGAACCAAAGTTAGCATGTGTATGACTAACATAGCCACGTTTTATATAAGGGCCTGCCATCATTAAAATGCTGCGGTGTGCATCAATATGATCAACACCTCCCTGTGGATCATCTTCTGTAATAATCACCAGCATGTTTTTCCAGTATTTGGTACGGGACAGAAAATGCAAAATTCTTCCAACAGCTAAATCATTGTCTGCTACATAAGAACTTCGTGAGAAGTATCCATCTTCCGGTCTTGCTCCGGCAGTGTGATCATTTGGCACCTGCATTGTAATTAATGAAGGCATTTTTTGTTTGCCGGTAATCCACATTTTAGTAAACTCTTCTTCAAACTGGTTCATACGGAACTGATCGGGGATGTTAGTATTATATCCCGCATAGTTATGACTGGTACGGGTGTACAATGCTTTTTGCATAGGAACCATCACGCCGTGTGCCGCACCGGTTGCAGTATCATTCCACTCTTCACGGACATGGGCTGTTTCATTGGCTTCGCCGAAATTGTAAAAGTTGATCTTCTTTCTTTCAAGTGCTTCCCATAAGCCACCGATTTCTGCATAATCTTCAGGATCCATACTTCCTGTTGAGCCAGGAAATCTTCTGCCGGGTGCTTTGGAAAAATACTTTGCTGTTTTATCAACGCTTGAATTTGTTTCAACCCATTCATTGGGAATTACACCCATCATCCAGTGATGACCATGAATGGATGCGTCGCTATCGCAATAAAAATTATCACTGAAAGAAAATTGTTTTGCAACCTTATGATGATTGGGAGAAACTTTTAAATTTTTATTCTTTGCCTGCAAAGAATCGGGCAAAGTGTACTCACAATTAACACCAAACCTTGCTAATGTGCTGTCGCCAACTGCGTTTTTTAATTGACCAAATACTTCATCGTATGTTCTGTTTTCTTTGGTGATGTACACCACATATTTAATCGGGCTTTCTCTTAAACCCGGTAATGGAGGCAGTGGGTTAGCAACATCATCCTTAACTGTTATTTCTTTAAATGTATTACTGATGGTTTGTTTTGTATAAGCTGCCAATTCAATTGCATTAGGCATTGCAATTTTTTGAAAAGTACCCAATTGAATATCGCCGATGTAAGTGCCTTGGGGCGGAGCAATAAAACCTGCCCCTCCGTTTGGCCCTGCACCCAGGCCCCTGCAACTGATAACATACATTTCTTTTTCATCAGCAGATAACTTAACTCTTGTCGGTCCCCAGCCAGTTGGAATTAATCCTTTGGTTGTTCTTGTTGCTACATCAATCACTGCAATTGCATTAAAACCTAATAATGCTACATACAATGTTTTTTCATCTTTACTCAATGTAATACCAAAAGGCAATAAGCCCCGGTATTTGTCAATCCGTTTATCTACTTTAATAGGAATGTGAGAAAGTATCCTGTGATTCTTATAATCAATCACTGCAATATTATCGTTGGTGGCATTGGTTACATAAGCGTATTGCTTTCCAACTGCAATAGAATTAGGACTTGCTCCTCCTACCACTTCAGCGTCTTCCACCATCTCACCTACCTGGTATCCTGTTTTAAACTTATCAATTACTTTATTTGTATTTAAATTAATGGTGAACACACTCATTGCTTCGGGTGAATTGGGGCTTCCAACACCGGGAATCTTTTTCCCATCTATTACTGTTCCTTCAATCGATTCCTTTGTATTGTCTCCATAAGGATGACGGTTAATCATCATGGAATTATAATTGGCAGAATCCATTCCTTCAATTAAAGGATATGCATACATGCCAACATTCGCAACAAAAGCCGTTTGCTTATCTGCACTTACTGCCAAACCAAATGGCTGACGGCCTGCGGGAATAGAAGCAGTTATTTTTTTAACACTTAAACTGTATCGTACTAGCCGAAAATTACCTCTGTCTAAAATCAACAGCTCATCGTTGTTCAGCAATAAATCAGAAGTGAAACTGTCATCAAAATCTATTCCATCAACTTTTCCATTTAATGAAATGGAATCTAAGCGCTGCAGGGTTTCAATATCATACACAATTACTGCACCGTTATCTCCACCACTTAAGTAAACTGTTTTTGAGTCTGCTCCAAATGCAACACCCAAAAACGAACCATGAGTAAGTGGCGATTTAATTACCCTGGTACTCATTGAATCTGTTCCAAAGCTATTTCCTGAAAGAGGATCATGTGCAAGTGGAGAATTGATTTTCTGGTTATAGCTTGGTACACGCAGTGTTTTGAGAGTTGCCAGATTAATAATGGTAAATACGCCATTATGAAGTGTAACAGCTTTTTTGCCATCCGCTGAAAGAGCCATGCCAAAAGGATCATGTGTGATCCTTACAATCTGTCCGGCAGGTTGCACAAACCTTCCACTCGGCAGAATAGATATTCCCCTGGGATCAATTTTAGAATATTGATTACCCGATGGAACAGAAAGGATCGTAACCTTTTTATCCTGAGTAAATGCTGTATGTAAGAGCAGCATCAAAACAATGAATAAAACTGAGCGTAACATAATAGAGGTAATTTAATAAATAAAGAGCGGAGCTAAGAATAGCCCCGCAATATATGCTTGAGAAAACTGCTATGAAAAGTTATTTACTTTATGATCCACATTTTGGCATTAATATCATCCTGCCCTGCAAACTGTGTTTGAATGGCACCGTTTACATTACTAACATTGATTAATTTTTCTGAATATGGGTACTGAAAGCGCAATGCAATTCTGTTACTGTTACCAGTACCAGCTCCTGTATGAAAAGAAGGAATCCCTGTACGGCGCCAGTTATAATAAGCTTCCCATCCGCTGTTTTGATAAAAGGACAGGTATTTTTGTGTAATGATTTGGTTTAATCCCGTTGCATTATTACCTGCATATTCTACAATTGGCTGTGCATAGTAAGTAGCCCAATCATAATTGATGCTGTAAGTATTATAATCACTCAAAGTCCCTCCAACTTTTTGAAAGCTGACTGTATTGCTTCCGTTTACAATGCCATAAAAACCTATACCTGCCTTAATGCCTTTCGTGTACCAGTCTTCAGCAACACCGGCAACCCATCCACGATGAATGGCTTCTGCAATATTGAAGCATAATTCAGGATACCCAATCTGGATAGTAGTCTGTGCAGTAAATGTGCTGTAATATCTTTTACGGTTAATAAAAGAATACTTACCCTGTCCTGCATTTGCACTCATTGTGGCAAGATCTTCTCCGCTGCCGGCACCTGCAAAAGCAGCAAAACTATTTGGTGCAGCACCAGCTGTTACTAATGCCTGTGCAGGTTCAGCTACATAAAAAGTACGTGGATCATTTAATCCAACCAATGTATTCAGGAAAGTTGATGTCATATTATAACGTGCAGCATCAAAGCCAAAGCTTTCAGGGTTGGTGGGATACTTGTTATACTGAGCATTGTGAACATACTCCATATTATCGCTCATTCCTGTAAACACCGGGTACTTTGAAGGGTTGGTAAAGGTTTCAGCAAACTTTTGTTTAATATTTAAGTCTGCGTCGGCCTCCTGTTTGCTCAATTGAATGAGTACACGGAGTTTAAAACTGTTAACAGCTTTGCGCCATTTACTCAAATCGTTCTTATAGTAAAAATCATTTGCTAAAACGTAACCGCCTTTTGCAATAACTGCAGTCATATCTGTATTAGCTTCTTCCAGCCAAACCAGTATCTGTTTAAACACTTCTTTTTGTGAATCGTATTTTGGTGAAACATTAGCCAGGGACTTTAATGCTTCTGATACAGGAATATCGCCTGTTTGCATCGTGAGGTTATAAAATAAATAGGCTCTGAAGAACTTACCCAATGCGCTATAGGGATTTGGCAGCGCCACATTTTTAGCAGCCTCTTCTTCCATCTTAATTACATTCTTCAAAGTATTGTAGGTTCCGTAAGAAACACCAGACCATGTATACTGCTGATCGCCATAATAGGCATAGTTGCAGGCATAGAATTGATTCCATCTTTGAGTTGGGCTGAACGGACTCTGATAAATATCCGACAACACACTGTTTAAAACCAAACTTGCCGGTACACTTGTTGCCCTGTTAGGATCGTTTTGTAATGTATCAAAATCTTTTTTACATGAGGCAGTACAAAGTATTGCACTCACAGATAATATTGAAAGTATCTTTTTCATTGTTTGTTTTTTAATGACTTAAAAAATAATATTTAAGTTAACACCGTAGCTTCTTGTAGTAGGCGTTTGCAGATCGCTGCCCGACTGGCTGCCGGCAAACTGATCGATATCCACATCTTTAAATTTGTTATCCTTCATGAAGTATAAAACGTTACGGGCAACAAAAGACACACTCGCACCTTTGATAAATGATTTACCCAGCGTTTTTGGTGAAAGATTGTACGACAACACAATTTCCCTCAACTTCAAATAACTCTTGCTCATCATATTTGGTTCAGGAATACTGTGCACACGACTGATGTAATCCTGTACATACGTCTTCGTTGCGTTTGTTGTAAACTGCAGGGCTGAATAGTTGGTAATAACACCGGTTACAGGATCATAATTGATAGCAGCGCCATTCGACACCTGAACACCCTCACCTAAATAAGATTTGATTCCTTTTCCATCATCATTTCTTGAAGCTCCGAGCGCACCTTCGGTTGTTTCAATATGACGGCCACCCTGGAATGTTTTCTTACGAACATAATCTTCCATTACACCGCCAACACGTCCATCAATTTGAAAACTAAGTGATACATTTTTGTAATTGAACTTGTTATTAAAGCCCCATACAAATTTCGGATTAGCATAACCGGCAAACTGTGCAACAGGTAAAATAATCGGACGTCCGCCACCATCATTAATTATCTTGCCATCAGGTGTACGGGCAAATTTTCGGATATATACTCCATCAGCACGGTCACCAACTTTATAAAAAGTATTTAAAGCTGAAACCCCTAGTGGTAATTCTTTATAAACATCTTTAAATGTTGCCCAGTTTAAAAGCACATCCCAGCTGAATCCATTGGCCAATTTTACAGGTGTACCACTTACTGAAATTTCCAATCCGGTTTTCTTTGTTTTGGTAGCGTTGATAGTATAGCTAGAATAACCGGATGCAGCAGAAATTTGTTTGTTAAAAATTTGCGGTCCGTCTGTATAACTGAAATAGGCAACATCAAGTCCGAATCTGTTTTTCAAAAACTTCATATCTAAACCAACTTCTGTACTGGCTCTGTTATCTGGTTTTACGTTTTCATCAACAAGGTTACTTGTAAAACGGGCCTCTGTTGTATTATTATATCCAACACCTGTACTGTACACGTCATTATAGGTATAAGAAGGGCCTCCGTAAGTAGAAGAATACTGTGCACCATACCCGATTGGATAACTGTTACCCGGTGTTGCACCAATTGTGTTAGATACAAAAGAACCTCCTCCTCTAACCTGGGCATAAGAACCTCTCAGTTTCAAAAATGAAATGGCAGCAGGTAAGTCTATATAATCTGTAACAACTGTACTTGCATTCACAGAAGGATAAAAGAATGTATTGTTCTTGGTTTTTAATGCAGAAAGTTTATCTACCCTTCCGGTTGTATTAATATTCAGAAACTTTCCTAAAGAAAAATCAACTGAATAAAATGCACTGGGCACACGCATATCTGATGCAAAGCTGTACGCTCTTACAGGATTACGGCTGTTTGAAAATGCATATACATTCGGCACGTTCAGATAATCTGTTGTTACAAAGCTTGAGGTGTAACTGAACACTCTCAAATTAGCACCTGCAAAACCATTGATGCCGAGAAAGTTTGCAATCTTCGGTGATTTGAAACGAACCATTGCTTCTGTATTACTTTCAAATAAAGAACGTTTGTCTTCACGGTAATCTCCCAATCCACCTTCACGTCCGTAAGGATGTGCAGAGAATGGCATTTTTTCTGTTCTTGTTAAGTCGTATGTTGAGATTGATGTACGACCCATTACTTCAACATAATTGTTGATTTTATAGTTCAGTGTTGTATAACCGTAAATATCATTTTTATGATGACCCCGTAACCACTCATAACTCATAAAATAAGGATTGTGATAACGCTGGTATTCTGCATAAATACTCTGTACACCTTCTTTACCGGGCTGCCAGTAGTTATGCATATCATCAATATTCCAGTCGGCACCACCCCATATAGTAATATTATAAATTACACTGTTAGGGCCATAGTTTACATCAGGTATATTCTGTGTATACTGTTTATTGAAATTAATATTAGCATCTAATGTCAGTTTCGGACTGAACTTTAAAGTTGATGCCAGGTTGAAATTGGTTGTATTCAAATCTGTATTCGGCACTAACCCTCTCTGATAAGTTTGGCCAACAGAAAAACGCAGATCGTATTTATCACCACTTGCAGAAACAGCAAGATTATTACTGGATAAAATACCCGCCTGTATAAAACGCTTTAAATTATCTTTCCCTCTGGCAACCCATGGTGTTTTAGTACGGTTACCACTTGCATCAATCGGACTGTCGTACTGTTCAATTAGCTGCCCATCGAATCGTGGCCCCCAGATGTCATAATCATTATCATTAACACCGGCTCCTTTCCCATCAACAAATTTATATTGACCATGATCGCCGGGACCATACAAATCCTGCGTCCTTGGCAAAGCAATAAAACCTTTGTTCACCATAGTGCTGCTGTTAAACTCAACTGAGAAGCCACGTTTATCTTTTGTGCCTTTTTTTGTTGTAATGATGATGGCTCCGTTTTGTCCACGGTATCCATATAATGCAGAAGCAACAGGCCCTTTCAGGATTGTATAACTTTCAATATCATCAGGACTGATATTCCATGTATCAGAATTAATAGGAATACCATCCACGACATATAAATTAATAGTACCACCACGAAGCAAAACCTGTGGGCTTCCTAATAATTCAGCTGATGCACCAACAGTTAAACCTGCAACTTTACCTACTAAGGAATTAATCGCATTTGGTTCTCTTGCTTTCACTAAGTCAGCACCTTTCACTTCCTGTGTAGAGTAGCCGATAATCTTTTTATCCTTTTTTACACCCAATGCTGTAACAACAACATCATTTAAGTATTTCGGATTTACTTCCAGTTCAATTACAACTTCAGCATTTCCTGTAACTGAAAATTCCTTTTCTATAAAACCGGCAGTAGTTAATACTAATATATCTCCGGCTTTCGCATTGATACTGAACTGACCGTTCATATCAGTAGCCGTTCCTTTTTTAGTTCCTTTAATTTGAACAGAAACTCCAGGCAAAGCTTGCTGATCTGTCTTTGATACAACTTTACCTGTTAAGCTCTGTGCTGCCAGCATAAACGGCAGACTTACCAGAAGAAACAGGCACAGCATAAATTTCTTTGGATGTGATGATGAAAACATAAAACAGTGTTTTGATTATTGAAGAGCAAAACTGTCTTTTCTGTATTACCAATAGTTTAACACAGGGTTATCCTAAGGTTACCGGAGTATTATGAAATTGTTTCACAGCACATAAATCAAATGATTATTTCAGATGCCCGGAAATATTATGTAACAATAATTCTGAAGAAATAAACATGATAAAAATCACTTTTTGAAATTGGATAAATATTAATTGAGTGTACCCGATTCCATTACAACAAGAATGACTGAATCAGGTTTTATTCTAATTGCACAGGATAAAAAAAATTGCTTTCTCAGGTTAATTATTTGTTAACACAAAATCGCAGGAAGTTTTACAACTCACTTGTTTCTTTGCAGCCTTAAATGAATATTATGAGAAAAAAACTTCTATTAATTACGACAGTCCTGTTAACTGTGTTTTCGTCCCTGCACAGTTTTGCACAGGAAACAACCTCTGAAATTCAGGGAACAATTACAGACAACAGTGGCGGACTCCTGCAGGGAGCAACAGTAACGGCAACGCATACCCCAACCGGTACAGTGTACACAACTACTTCACGAAAAGATGGCCGCTTTAACCTGGCTAACCTGCGTGTTGGTGGCCCTTACATATTGAAAGCCAGTTTTGTGGGCTACAAAGATGATCTTCAGCAGGATATCATACTTACTTTGGGAACAGCTTTCAAAGCCGACATTCAGTTAACATCAAATGATAAGCAGTTAGCAGAAGTTGTTGTTTCAGGAAAAAGAAGCGATAAAGTATTCAGCAAAAGCCGAACAGGTTCAGCTGAAGTAATTAACCGTGCACAATTAGACAGACTTCCAACTATTAACAGAAGCATTCAGGATTTTACCCGTCTTACACCAACTGCCAACGGCAGCAGTTTTGCAGGAAGAAGCAATTCCTATAATAATCTTACTGTAAACGGTGCAAGTTTTAATAACACATTCGGTTTATCAGGAACGCTTGGCGGACAAACAAACTCACAACCGATTTCAATTGACGCACTGGAACAGATCCAGGTAAACATTGCTCCTTATGATGTAACACTTGGAAGCTTCAGTGGTGCAGGTATCAACTCAGTTACAAAAAGCGGTACAAATCAAATTAAAGGAACTGCCTATTATTATACAAAAACACCCGGCTCAACAGGCTGGAAAGTAGGCCCTGCAAATATTGCTAAACAGCAGTTTGATTTTAACAACAGGGGTATTTCAATTGGCGGGGCAATTATTAAAAACAAATTATTCTTTTTTGTAAGTGGTGAGCAGCAACGGGAAAGTGCCCCTGCAACAAATGGATTTGTTGC
Organism: Lacibacter sp.; assembly: GCA_040081135.1. Taxonomy (GTDB): domain Bacteria; phylum Bacteroidota; class Bacteroidia; order Chitinophagales; family Chitinophagaceae; genus Lacibacter. Next base: position 22,069 of record JBEBHT010000022.1, read on the forward strand.
CAGCAGAGCCGGTTCAACCGGAGCCGGTATTTCACAGGCAAAAGCCGAAGATCTCGAAGCATTGGCTGCATTTCTGAAACAGAA